>DATFRX010000265.1:0-27064 GCA_035262905.1 Nocardioidaceae bacterium | reverse complement strand
GCTGGATCGGGAGCTGATGGACGGCCTGATGTCACAGGTCGACACGGTCTTCCACCTGGCGGCAGTGGTCGGCGTTCAGCTCGTACTGGAGCAGGCGCTCGACGGCCTTCGGACCAACGTCCACGGCACCGAGCTCGTGCTCGACTGCGCCGAGCGGCATGGCGTGCGGGTCCTGATCGCGTCGACCAGCGAGGTCTACGGCAAGAATCCCGCCGTACCGCTCGCCGAGGACGATGACCGGGTCGTCGGCTCGCCGCTGGTCAAGCGCTGGTCGTACGCGGAGGCCAAGGCGCTGGACGAGACGCTTGCCCACCTCTACTGGTCCGATCGCGCGCTGCCGACGGTGATCGCCCGGCTGTTCAACGTGGCCGGGCCGCGTCAGACCGGGCGCTACGGCATGGTGATCCCGCGGTTCGTCGACCAGGCGCTGCGTGACGAGCCGCTGACCGTGTTCGGCAACGGCCGGCAGACCCGGTCCTTCTGCCACGTCAAGGACGCCGCCGACGGGCTGATCGCGCTGGTCGACGAGCCGGTCGCGTACGGCCAGGCGGTCAACATCGGACGCGCCGAGGAGGTCTCGATCCGGCACCTGGCCGATCGGGTGATCGCCCTGTCCGGCTCCGGCAGCGAGATCCGGTACGTCCCGTACGAACAGGCCTATGGCGACGGCTTCGAGGACACCATGCGTCGCGTCCCCGACATCTCCCGCGCCCGCGACCTGATCGGCTTCGACCCGAAGCTCGGGCTGGACGACGTGATCCGGAGCGTCGTCGACGATCGGCTCGCCGCGGGCACCGCAGCCGAGTACGGCTCACGACTCCGAACGGAGGCCGAAGGTGTTCGGTGACGAGTTCCTCGCCCGGCAGCGGCTGCTGGTCATCACGCCCCATGCCGACGACGAGACGTACGGCTGCGCAGGGACCATGGCGCGGATCAAGGAGTTCGGTGGCGAGGTCTACGTCGTGCTCGTCACGGCCGGCGACCTCGACCACTTCGCCGACGGCGACACCAAGCTGGTCAGCCATCGGACCCGGCTCAGCGAGTTCGAGTCCGTGATGCGGCTGCTCAAGGTCGACGACTGGGACGTCCTGTTCACCGACGCCGAGACACATCTGGCACTGGACACGTTGCCGCGGAAGGAACTGGTCCGGCTGATCGAGTCCGACGGCCGGCTGTCGATCGGCGACGTGCGGCCGACCATGGTGCTGATCCCGGCGCCCAGCTACAACCAGGACCACGAGGCCCTGTTCCACGCCTGCGTGACCGCCACTCGGCCCGGCGTACCCAGCCAAAGGCACCTGGCGCCGATCGTGCTGACCTACGACAACACCTCGCTGTTCTGGCAGTTCGGCCAGGACCGGTTCCATCCCACCTGCTACGTCGACATCTCGGACTACCTCGATGTCAAGATCCAGGCGATGCGCCTCCATGAGTCGCAGGTGCGGCCGCCGATTTACCACGGCAGCCCGGAGAGTCTCGAGATGGCGACTCGGCTTCGCGGCCGAGAGGTGGGTCTGGAGGCCGCCGAGGGATTCGAAGTGCTTCGAGCCGTCCTGTGAGGAGCCGACGCGATGACTGACCAGATGGTGTCCGTACACCAGCCGAACTTCATGCCGTGGCTCAAGTTGCTGGACAAGATCCTGGCCAGCGACGTCTACGTGGCCTACGACACCGCGCAGTTCACCAAGACCGAGTTCCACGCCCGGCAGAAGGTGATGACGCCTTCCAAGCCGGTCTGGATGACGGTGCCGGTCCTGAGCACCGGTGACTACCAGCCGATCCAGGACGTGCAGATCGACAACAAGCAGCCGTTCCGTCGTCAGCATCTGCATCGGCTGCGCAAGGCGTACGAGTCGACGCTGTACTTCGACGAGGTCTATGACCTGGTCGACCAGGTGTACGCGGGCGAGCATGAGCTGCTCGTCGATCTGAACCTGGACCTGATCGAGGCACTGCGCGACTACCTCGAGGCGCCGGTGCGCATCGTCCGGGCGAGCGAGCTGCCCCACGAGGGCGACCGGACCGAGCGGCTGATCCAGCTCGTCCGGGCGGCCGGCGGCTCCGACCATCTCACCAGCACGTACGGCGGCGAGCAGGACGTCGACTGGGAACACTTCGACCGGGCCGGCCTCGGCATCGTCGAGCAGCGGTTCGAGCATCCGGATTACGACCAGATCGGATCCGAGTTCGTGCCCAACTTGGCCGCGATCGACATGCTGTTCTCGTACGGGCGCGAGACCGGGGAGATCCTGGCGCGTCGCCGGTCGCTGGTCCGGGTCGCGCCGGCGCTACAGGGCGCGGCGCCCCGCTAGCCGTCATGGAGACGACGGCGCTGCTCGTCCTCGTCCTCGGCATCAACCTGACGCTCTGGACGCTGGTCGGCGGAGTCCGATTCGTCTCCGAGCGATGGACCGACCGACGCGGCGACGCCTATGCCGAGGCGCTGCGGCCGCGACGCGCACCGGCTGAGGTGGGCATTGTGATCCCGGCCCACGACGAGGAACCCGTGATCGCGGCGACGATCAGCTCGGCCCTCGGATTGGTGCCGGCGGCGAACGTCCATGTGATCGCGGACGGCTGCGACGACGACACCGCCGAGATCGCCCGATCCACCGGCGTCCACGTGCTCGAGCTGGATCCGGGACGCGGCAAGGCCGGCGGGATCGAGGCCGCCATCGAGCACTTCGACATCGTGCAGCGGTTCGTCGCCCTGCTGATCGTCGACGCCGACACCGAGCTCGACGAGCACTACCTCGCCCGCGCACTCCCGCTACTGGAGCGGCCGGGCATCGTCGCCGTCGCCGGCTACGCCAAGGCGGGCTGGCGTCCGGATGAGCTGTCGCCGGTCGGCCGGTTCCTGATCTCCTACCGCGCTCGGCTCTACGCGATCATGCAGTGGCTGAAGTACGGCCAGACCTGGCAGTGGACGAACGTCACCGCGATCGTGCCCGGCTTCGCCAGCATGTACCGCACCAGCGCCCTCGACCGGATGGACCTCAACCCGCCGGGCCTGATCATCGAGGACTTCAACATGACGTTCGAGCTGCACCGGCGGCGGCTCGGCAAGATCGCCTTCCAACACGACGTGTTCGCCACGACGCAGGATCCGGACAACTTCCGGGACTATCGGCAGCAGGTGTTCCGCTGGCACCTCGGGTTCTGGCAGACCCTGCGGCGGCACGGCTTCTGGGTCAGCGGGTTCTCGGCGGCACTCGCACTGTTCATCCTCGAGATCCTGGTCGCCTCGGTCGGCATCGTCGTCCTGGTCGGCGCGGTCGTGTTACTCACCCCGATCCTGCTGGTCGGGTACGCCGCACAGGCATCGGGCTGGGTGGCCGGACTCGACGCACTCACCGAGTTCTACCTGCCCTTGGCGGGTGCCCTGCTGATCCTGGCCGGGCTCGACTACCTGCTGACCTGCGTGACGGCGCTGGCCTTCCGGCGACCGGTCATGCTGCTCCACGGACTGGCGTTCATGGCGCTCCGATTCGTCGACGCGGTCGAGATCCTCCGGTCGATCCCACGGGCTTGGAGCGATCGGTCGGACGGTCGATGGACCAGCCCGACCAGGCGCCCGACGGCACGACCGCCGTCGCCGGCCGACCGAGGTCAGGGCGCGTGACGGGTGGCGTGTCCCGGTCCCGGCCGCCCTGGCGAGCGGTCGGCGTCATCGTGTCGGTCGCCCTCGTGTGCGTGGCGCTGATCGCCGTCGTGTTGAGCGAGAACCCCGGCAAGGGCGGCGACGCCACCTCGACCGGAGAGGCGAAGCCAGTGCGGATCGGCTACGTGCCCTACTGGGATCAGAAGCGCGCGCTCAAGGTCGTCTGGCAGCACCCGGACCTGTTCGACCAGGTCAGCCCGGTCTGGTACTCCCTCACACCGAGCGGCCGGATCGTGCTCGCCGACGACCATCACACCCAGGTCGATCCGTCGGCGGTGCGGAGGATGCAGGCGCACGGCATCAAGGTCCTCCCGACCGTCACGAACCTGCGCAACGGCGACTGGGATCTCGACCTCGTACCCGCGATGCTGCACGACCCGGCCGCCAGGCGTGCGCACATCAATGCGCTGGTCAAGCTGGTGCGTACGAAGGGCTACGACGGCATCGACATCGACTACGAGTCGCTGAACGCAGCCGACCGTCAGGCCTATACGGCGTTCCTCACCGAGCTTGGCCGACGGCTGCATGCCGAGGGCAAGCTGCTCGCCACCGCGGTGCATCCGAAGACCTCGAACGCGGGCTATGACGAGCGCAATGTGGCTCAGAACTACCGGGCGATCGGTGCCGCAGTCGACCAGGTCCGGGTCATGACCTACGACTACTCCTGGGACACCTCGCCGCCGGGTCCGGTCGCGCCGGCCGAGTGGGTGCGGAAGGTGATCGCCTGGACGGTGACGCAGATCCCGCCGGAGAAGGTGGTCCTTGGCGTCGACCTGCTGGGTTACAACTGGAGCGGTGGACGCGGCGTGACCGTCACCGATCGGCGGGCGCGATCGCTCGCGGACTCCCACGGCGCCCGGATCCAGCGGTCCGGGGACGGGTCGCCGTGGTTCACCTATCGGACCTCGTCGGGCGAGCGGCACGAGGTCTGGTGGGAGGACGCCGAGAGCCTCCGGGCCAAGCTGCAGCTGGTCGACCGCTACAGAGTCGGTGGCGTCTTCTTCTGGCGGCTGGGCGGCGAGGACTCGCGCCTGTGGCCGGAGGTGCGGACGACATGGTGACCCCTCGAAAGCCGCAATTCGGGACAACGTACGCAGCCTTGGCGGAGTGCAGTTTGCGGGTACATGTCCCGGGGTACCGACGGTCGCACAGTCCTGACGGCAATCTCGGGACGCCCATGGGGAAGGTCGACATGAATGACTCGGCTCTGCGTCTTTCGCTGTTTGACGGTTGGCGTCTCGTCGCCGACCAGGAGGTGATCCACCCGCCGGCTCGAAGCCAGCGTCTGATCGCGCTGCTGGCGCTTCGCGGTCGCCAGCCCCGTGCACAACTCGCCGGGACCCTCTGGCCCGACGCCGACGGTCCGCGCTCGGCCGCCAGCCTCCGGGCGGCGCTGTCGACGTTGCATCGTCAGCTCCCGGGCATCGTCGAGCGGGATCACGGTGAGGTACGACTGGCCGAAGACGTCTGGGTGGACGTCGACGAGTTCCGCGCCAACGCGCAGGCGGTGCTCTCGGGCGCCATGTCCGCGCTGCCGACGACGATCGACCACCCCACCGTGACCGGCGGCGAGCTGCTGCCCGGCTGGTACGACGACTGGGTGCTGTTCGAGTGCGAGCAGCTCCGCCAGCTCCGGCTGCATGTCCTCGAGGCACTGGCCGAGCGGCTGGTCTCGCGTGGCGCATACGGACAGGCGATGCAGTTGGCGCTTCGAGCCGTCGAGATCGATCGGCTGCGCGAGAGCGCCCACCGCCTGGTGATTCAGATCCATCAGGCCGAGGGCAACACCGTCGAGGCGGTGCGCGAGTACGAGCGGTTTCGCGCCGTACTCCGCCGCGAGCTCGACGTCGAGCCGTCCCCGCAGATGACCGAGCTGATGGGTGGGGTGATCGCTCCGGCTCACTCCCGAGCGTGATGGGTGGCGTCGTTACTGACCGGATTGTGGAGGGAGATCTGGCATGGATGTCGACCTGGCCGTGATCGGCTTGGGTTATGTGGGTCTGCCGTTGGCGCAGGCAGCCATCGGCGAAGGCATGAGCGTGCTCGGCTACGACGTGGACGGGGACGTCGTACGCGATCTCAACAGCGGCCACTCGCACGTCGACGATCCGAAGGACGCCGACGTCGATCGGATGCTGGCCCAGGGATTCCGAGCGACAAGCGATGAGCGCGAGCTTGCGGCTGCCGACGTCGTCGTCGTGTGTGTGCCGACGCCGTTGACCGAGGACGCCGGCCCTGACCTTCGTGCGGTGCGGGACGCGATGCGGACGGTGGCCCGGCAGCTGCGTCCCGGCATGCTGGTCGTGCTGGAGTCCACGACCTACCCGGGCACGACCGACGAGGTCATCCTGCCGCTGCTCGAGGAGTCCGGCCTGGTCGCCGGACGCGACTTCAACCTGGCCTTCTCACCGGAGCGCACCGACCCGGGCAACGACGCGTTCGGCATCCACAACACGCCGAAGGTGGTCGGCGGACTGACGCCCGACTGCACCGATCGGGCGGCGTCGTTCTACGGCCGGTTCGTCGACACCATCGTCCGGGCCCGCGGGACTCGCGAGGCTGAGACCGCGAAGCTGCTCGAGAACACCTACCGCCACGTGAACATCGCTCTAGTCAACGAGATGACCCGGTTCTGCCACGACCTGGGCATCGACCTCTGGGACGTCATCGAGTGCGCCGCCACGAAGCCGTTCGGCTTTCAGCCGTTCTATCCCGGTCCCGGCGTGGGTGGGCACTGCATTCCGATCGACCCCAACTACCTGAGTCACAACGTACGCGCGAAGCTGGGCTACCCGTTCCGGTTCGTCGAGCTGGCTCAGGAGATCAACGCCACCATGCCGGACTATGTGGCGCGACGGGCGCAGAACCTGCTCAACGACTACGACCGGGCGATCAAGGGATCGACCGTCCTGCTCCTCGGCGTGACCTACAAGCCTGACATCGCCGACCAGCGCGAGTCGCCGGCCGTGGCGGTGGCCCGGCAACTGCGGACGCTGGGCGCGACGGTGCGCTATCACGATCCGTACGTGCCGAGCTGGAGTCTTGGCGACGAGACCCTGACCTGCGTCGACGACCTCGAGACCGCGTTGCAGAGCGCCGACCTGACCGTCCTGCTGCAGGGACACTCCGACTACGACGGCGAGACGATCGCGGCCAAGGCGATCCGGGTCCTCGACACCCGAGGGATCACGCCACGCTCTCCCACGGTCGAGCACATGTGACGACCGTGGGAGAGCGAGCGCGACTGCGTCAGGCGGCGCCGTGGCAGCGCTGTGACGGGTAGCGCTGCGGCAGCTTCATGCCGCGGTCGGACATGATGTCGCGCACCATGTTCGGCAGGTCGGTGATGATCCCGTCGACGCCGATGTCCATCAGCGCCTCCACGGTGGCGCGATCGCTGACCGTCCAGGGGATCACGCGCATCCCGGCGTCGTGGGCGGCGTTGACCAACTCGGGCGTGGTGAACGGCACGTAGCCCGGGTCCTTGACCGTGCCGCCCTGCGGGTCACCGTGAACCGGTGAGACGGCATCTGCGCCGAACGACGCGGTCGCGGCGACGTACTTCTGCTGCAGGCTGCCGGGGAAGTCGTCGATGTCGATCCCGCCGAGCCAGGGCGACGCGCCGGGCTGCCCGGCCTGCAGGAACTGCTGCCCGTTGGTGAGCGCCACGATCGGCAGTCGCGGCTCGACCTCACGCATCCGGATCAGCGAACCCCAGTCGAAGCTCTGGATCGTCACCTGGTCGAGCATCCCGGCCTCCCGTACCTCCCGGGCGACGACCTGCACGAACTGCTCACGCGGCGCGGTCTGCTCGGGCGCGCCGGCCTCGACCTTGGTCTCGATGTTCATCATCACGTGGTTGGCGTTGCAGCTGTTCACCAGGTCGAACACCTCGGACAGCAAGGGCATCCGAGCCCCCGGCGACAGTCGCTGGTTCGGGTACTGCGCCAGCCGCTGCGAACCGCAGTCGATGGTCCGGACCTGGGCCAGGCTGAGGTCCTTGATGTACTTCGCCCCCGGCACGTAAGGGAACTCGGGGTCGCCGGGGAAGGCGGGCTCGGTGTCGACGCACTTGGACGTGGCCGGGTCTCGGTCGTGGGTGACGACCGCGTAGCCGTCCTCGGTGATCTGGACGTCGAGCTCGAGGGTGGTCACGCCGGTCCGCAGTCCGTTGGCGAACGACGCCAGCGTGTTCTCGACGACGAGTCCGAGACCCCCACGATGGGCCTGGAGGTCAAACTCCTTGTCTGCTTGATGATTGGCTGCCTGTACGGGCATCGTCAGGGCGGCGGTCGTGAGTACGACGCCGCCGATTCCGGCAAGGGCATGGCGAGTCAGGGTATTGGGCCGCATGCGGCGAACCTGCCGGACCAGAGCAGTCAACAGCATGTCGTCGGATGGTCCGGGCGTCGGCAAGACGGTAAACATTGCGAAGCCCGGACGACCCGACTGACAGCTCCTCTCGGCGTACTTCGATCGATCAGCGCAGGTGGATGACCAGGTCGGCGTGACGAGCTCCGGCTGCGTCAACGGTGACCTCGTCGCCACGAGCGGTGTGCCGCACGTCGTACGGCACCGACCGTCCGTTGAGCTCCACCAAGTCGACCTGGGCGCCGTCCGGCAGCACCTGACCGATCAGCAGATCGGCGTGTATGCGGGAGTCCACCGTGGTCCGGAGCTCACCGGAACTGGACTCCGCCGAGACGTCGACCCAGCCCTTGCCGAGCCGGATGTGGTCGCCGGCGACCCGAGTCTGGTCGGGCGGCAACTGCGGTACGACCTCGACGGCACCGCGACCGAGGTCCGGACTGACACCGAGTTGGTGATGCACGACCGGCCACAGCGTTCCGTACGTCCCCCAGGCCTGCAGCACCATCGACCGGTCGGTGAACCGCTGGTCGATGTTGGCGGTGAAGTCGGGGCTCGGCGCGATCTCCGGCATTGCTCCCGGCATCTCCCACACGTCCGGGTCGAGCTGGATCCGCGCATTGGCGGTCGTGTAGCGCTGCTGCTGATCCGGGCCGAGCCGGCCGAAGTTGCCCTCGGCCACCGCCATGATCGCGGTGTTGAGCCCGAACTGCACTCGCTCGCTCGGCACGCTCGAAACCGCGCTGTCGCACGACGGTCCCGGGTTGCCGCGCTCGGCAGAGGTCGGCCCGGTGCCGGTGTGGAACAGGCCGAACTCGCCGGAGTAGCAGGCCTCCTCGCGCTTGGCGAGCGCCGTCTGGCCGTGCTCGTCAGTGGCGAGCGGGCGGGTGACCTGGCCGGGTCGTGTGAGCAGGGCGTCCATCGGGGTCACGCCGATCCAGTGCCGCTGGAAGATCCGCGTGTTGTCGTTGGCCGGATCGCTCGGGTTGTCCAACGAGTCGGCGTACTGATCGGTGTCGCCGCCGAACCACCACGCCTGATCGAACGCCGCCTCCATTCGCTCCGCCCGCGCGGTCGCCCAGGCGGCTGTGTCGGTGTCGTTCTTGCTGCGCGCCATGTCGGCCAGGTCGCGCAGCCCGCGAATCGTGTAGACGGTGTTGTCAAGCTTCTCGACTCCCATGCCGGACCGCTCGACGTTGCCGAGCCCCTCGGGCCAGCCGTCGCCGTCGTCGTCCAGCTGGTCGACGACGTAGTGCATGGCGCGCACCGAGAAGTTGTACATGTCGTCGCGGAACGCGTCGTCGCCGGTCCAGCGCCAGACCAACGCGACGGCGCTCGGGAACTTCGACGTCTCGTCGGTGTTGCCCGGATCGTCGTTGTGGCCGAAGTAGACGGCGCCGTCGTGAGTCACCTCGTGGACCACCTTGCCGCTGCCCTCGTTGGCGATCTCGCTGGCGTCCCGGAGGGCGCGCAGATGCGCCTTGATCGGCTCGAACTGCCCGGCGGCGACACTGGCGAACGCGGTGTACTCACCGTCGGTGCCGAACAGCCACGGGTAGTCGGGCCAGCCGGCGCCGAGCCAGCCGGCCTGCTTGAGGGTGCCGGCCGGCTCGGGGTACTGCCGGCCCTCGTGCGTCACGCGCAGTTGGAGATTGCGTACGTGCTGCACCGAGTCGGCGAGGTTCTGCTTGCTCCACTCGATGCTCTGCTGCAGCAGCGGATCGCCCGGCAGGTCGACGTCGGTGTTGCCGGCCAACTGCAGCCGGTGCGACACCTTGTCGGCCAGCAGGCGCGCCGGGTTGCGCAGTGCCTTGTCGAGCGTGCCGCGAGCGTCAGCAAGGCCACTGTCCGATCCGGCGATCGCGATCCACACCGTGACCGGTCGGTCGTCTCGCAGCTGGACGTCGTAGGTGAGCCCGCCCCCGGTGCCCTTGCCGAAGCCGGTGTCGTCGCAGCGCTGCGGCGGGTCGCCGGTCGTCGGGCAGATCACGGCCGGATCCTGCGGTCCACGGTGATCGGGTCCCAAGGCGTGCTGGGTCGGCGCTCGATCGGCGGCCACCAGGGCGGCGAAGTCGTGCCGGTCGGCGTTCGGGGTCGGCGGCGTGCCCTGCTCCTGGAAGATCAGCGCGTCGTCGGCGTACGACCCGGTGTCCTGCAGGTTGAACGTCGTCTGGTCCGGGTTCGTCGATCCCCAGGGGAACGTCGTCATCAGCTCGGAGTGGGCGTCGACGTCCAGCTGCACCGTGCGCGACTCGTCGGCGGTGAAGGTGAGCCCGATCAGTCCGGCCCGCATCCCGTCCGGCGCGACGTCGGTGCGCTCGACGGACACGCCGTCGGTCGAGGCGTACTCGGTCCGGGTGTAGCCGTAGCCCGAGTTGAACTGCTCGGCCGGTGCCTGCGCGCCCAGCCAGGCCCCATCGACGGCGAACCAGATGCCGTCGAGGAGCTTCACCGGCGGCGCCCAGAGCCCACCCATCTCGCCTCGGATGTGCCAGCCGGTCGCGGGGTAGAGGCCGTCCTCCGACGACACCCCGTAGAACCGGTCGCCGACGACGACGGCACGCCGGTCGTCCAGGCGGGTGGTCACGGACAGTTCCGGCGACTGCGCGAGGGCTTGCCGGCTGTCGCCTCCCCCGGGCGTCACCGCCCCCGATGCCGGAACCGCGACCATGAGCGTCGAGGCGAGAGTGAGTACGAGCGAACGGGTCAGCATTGGCGCCTCCGGGCTGAGCTTGCGGGCGATGGTCCGGGGTGCGAGACACTCGACCAAATCGGTCGAGCGGGACCCTCAGTCTTGATCTGTGTCAAATGTGTGTCAAGGCTGCTGATCCAACCCAGACCGGGCCGCTCGTCGGGCGGAGAGCACCGTCACCGGGGGCTACCTGCGGGGATGCGCCCAAGCGCGTACGACGCAGATTCGTGAAACCGATTCCGAGCCCTTGCGGTGAGCTGAACTTCGGCGGATCGTGAGACGTATACGGGGCGTGACCCCGGAGGTACTGGTCATGCCGAACACGAACAGCGGTTTGCCGCGGCCCGACTCGAGCGAAGTCCAGTCGCCGCTCGACCGAGCCCTCGCCGAAGAGCACGCCTACATCCGTGAGCTGGCTGGCCTCGCTCACCAGGCCCGACCCACCGACGACGATCCCCGGATGCACTATCGCCTCGCCGACGCCTTCTCCGCCGTACTGTGCCGGCATCTGGCCGCAGTGGACGACGTGGTGCTGCCGACGGCGCGCAAGGAGTTGTCGCACGGGCATGCGCGGGTGCACGACCACGTACGCCATGCGCGCGGACTCGAGCACACGCTGCATCTGCTCAAGGCGCGGCTCTACGGCGACGCGACGGCGCTGCATCGCACGTGGGACGAGGTGTGGGACGGCCTCGATGAGTGGCTGGACGACCACGTCATGCACGAGCAGGCGCTGGTGCATGCCCTCGCCGAGCATCTGACACCCGACGAGGCCGAGCAGCTGGCCGCGAAGCTGCCGGTCGCCGAGGAACACTCGCCGACCAGGCCGCATCCCTACACGCCGCACACCGGTGTGGTCGGCCGGCTGGCGCACCGGCTCTGGGCCCGCGCCGACAGCTTCTGGGACGACGCCGAGGCCCGGATCGTCCCGCACCGCCGACCCGGACGCGCACAGGCGGGGGAGTCTGTGCTCTCGCGCTACTTCACCGGCATCACGCCGCATCGGTCCGAGCGCGCCAAGGCGCCCGAGCGCCGCGGTACGACCGAGTCCTAGCCGGCGCGCGGCCGGTCAGTGCCGCTTGCGGCGGTCCTGTTTCGACTGCGTGCGCTTCCGCTTCCGCTCCTGCTTGGCGGCGTCACTCTTGTTGCTGTGGCTCGGGCTTCCGCCGCTCGAGCTCCCGCGGGACTTGCTGCGCATGTTCTGGACCACGACCGCGACGATGAGAAGGATCGCCAGGCCCGCGAAGATGAAGGTGTACCACCACACGCTAGCCTCCCGTCACCGGTTCTCGTACAGCCGGAACGTAAGGAGATTACCTGGTGAGCCCTCACCTTCGGGGGGTGATGTTTGGGCGGAGGGCCAGGCCAAGAATCTGCTCAGGCGATCGTCTCGACGGCCGCCCGACGGGAGGAGTGCGGCATTCGCGGGATGCGGCGACCGGCGGCCCGGCCGTGAGCGCGATCGCGGCTGCCTGGCTTCGCCGCTGGGGACCACGGGCGGTAGCCCTGACCCTGACCGGGGTTGGGCTGTACATCGTGATGCCGAGCCTGCTCACGTTCTTCGATTCCTGGCCGCGGCTGGCCGACGTCGATCCGCTGTGGTTCGTCCTGCTTGCGCTGCTCGAGTTCGGCAGCTTCGCCGCGCTGTGGTGGCTCACCCGGATGGCCCTGGAGCCGGATCCCGATCCGGCGCTGGCGGAGCTTCCGGACCTGCCGCCTCCGCAGCCGAGTTGGGGCTCGGTGGCGACCGCGCAGCTCGCGGGCAACGCGGCCAGCAAGGTCGTCCCCGGTGGACCGGCCGCGGGCGGCGTCCTGCAGGGGAGTCTGCTGGTCCGCGACGGCCAGCCCGGACCGATCGTCGCCTCGGCACTCGCCGGGGTCGGGCTGCTGACGACCGCGGTCCTCCTGCTGCTGCCGGTGCTCACCGTGCCGGCCCTGCTGATCGGTCCGCCGCCGGACGAGGAACTGCAGCTCGGCCTGCTGGTCTCGCTGATCCTCGCGGTGATCCTCGTCGCGATGGGCGTGGCGGCGCTGACCTGGCCGCGATCGGTGGCAGTCACGGGCCTGGTCATCGGCCGTGGCATCCACCTGGTGAAGCGATCGGTTACACCGGCCCAGGTCGCCGACCAGCTCCTGGCGCAGCGAGCCCGGGTGCGCGCGGTGTTCTCGGGTCGATGGATGCGGGCCGTCTTCGCAGCGGCGGCGAACCGGATGTTCGACTACGCGGCGCTGGTCGCAGCGCTGACCGCCTTCGGCGCCCACGCCCGGCCGTCCGAGGTCCTGCTGGCCTACGTCGTCGCCCAGGCACTGCAGATGATCCCGCTCACGCCGGGCGGGCTGGGGTTCGTCGAGTCCGGACTGACCGCCTTGCTCGTGGTGATCGGCGTCAGTCCGGACACCGCGGTGGCCGGCACCCTGCTCTATCGCCTGGTGCAGTTCTGGCTCCCGATCCCGGTCGGAGCACTCGCGTGGGCCGGCTGGCGGCTGCGAACCGGTCCGGCCTGACGGCCCAGGGGTCGGCCTATGGTTGACCGGTGAGCGCCGACACGACGGAATCCACCGACCTGACCTTCGACAGCGCCGCGTTTCGCGCCGCCTTCCCGTCTCTCGACTCCGGCATCGCGCACTTCGACGGTCCCGGCGGTACGCAGACGCCCTACGTGGTGGGGGAGGCGATGGCGCGTACGGTGACCGGACCGCTGTCCAACCGCTTCGAGGGAGCACTGTCGGAGCAGAACGCTGAAGAGGCGGTGGCGAGCTTCCGGTCCGCGTTCGCCGACCTGCTCCACGCCGATCCCCGTGGCGTCGTCCACGGCCGGAGTGCCACGCAGCTGACCTTCGACCTGTCCCGGGCGATCGCGAAGACCTGGCAGCCCGGTGACCAGGTCGTGGTGACCCGGCTGGATCACGACGCCAACGTCAGTCCCTGGCTGGTGGCCGCTGCCGCCGTCGGCGCCGAGATCCGCTGGCTCGACTTCGATCCGGAGACCGCCGAGCTCGACGACATCGACGGCGTGGTCACCGAGCGGACCCGGCTGGTTGCGGTGACCGCGGCGTCCAACCTCCTCGGCACCAAGCCGCCGCTGCGGCGGATCGCCGATGCCGCACACGCGGTCGGCGCGCTCGTCTACGTCGATGGCGTGCACTACGCCGCCCATCATCTGCCGGACCTGACCGGGTTCGGGGCGGACCTGTTCGTCTGCTCGCCGTACAAGTTCTTCGGGCCGCACTGCGCCGTGCTGGCCGCGGCTCCCGACCTGCTCGAGTCGCTGCACCCCGACAAGCTGGCGCCCGCGACGGAGGACGTGCCGGAGCGGTTCGAGCTCGGCACGCTGCCCTACGAGGCGATGGCCGGTGCGACGGCGGCGGTGGACTTCATCGCGACCGCAGTGCCGGGCGACGGCACTCGGCGGGAGCGGCTGGCGCGATCGTACGAGGGCTTCGACGAGCACGAGCAGCGACTGCGCGAGGTCGCCGAGAAGGGTCTGATCGATCTCGGCGCGACGGTGTACTCCCGGGCGCAGAACCGTACGCCGACCCTGCTCGCCACGTTCCCGGGCCGCGCCTCGGCGGATGCGTACCGCTTCCTGCTCACCAAGGACGTGCTCGCGCCGGCTGGCTTTTTCTACGCGCACCAGGCCGAGCTCCGGCTCGCGCTCGACGACCCCGACGCACTGCGGGTCGGCCTGGCGCCCTACACCAGCGACGACGACGTCGCACGGCTGCTGGACGGGCTCGCCGACTTCCTCGCGACCTAGGGACTCTGGTCCCTCCCGCGCCGCTCGCGCCCGTGGCAGAGTGAGGGCGGAGTAGCGGCGTGGACAGCACCGACACCAGCAGGGTCGCCGAGCTCCGGACCTCGGCCCGGGGCTGGCACGGCGTGCAACTCGCTGTCCTCGGGTTCATCGGACTGTGCGGCGTGCTGCAGCGCGGCCACGAGGACCTGCCGCGCTGGCTCCAGGTGCTGGCCGCCGTCCTCGTCCTGATCGCGCTCGCCGTGGCCTGCGTCGCCACCGTACTCGTGGCGTTGGCCGCCTGGCCGGTCTACGCGAAGGCGCCGATGGCCGACGACCAGGCCGAGATCCGGCGTACGGTCGGACGTCTGCGGATCGGGATCGGCCTCACCTTCGTCGCCGTCGCACTGACCGCGTTGGCCACCACGTCACAGTGGTGGCCGACCAAGGCCGAGTCCGGGTCGTCCGCGCTCGTCCAGGTCAGCACGGCCAACGGCGAGGTGTGCGGCCAACTGCAGCAGATCGACACGTCAGGTATCACGCTCAACGCCGACGGCCAGGACGTGTCGTTTGCGTTCGGCGACGTGATCTCACTCCAGTCGGTGCCGTCCTGCTAGCTCGTCCGGGTCAGCCGACCGAGTTGCACCAGGTGTTGTACTGCCCGGGGAGGTTGGTCAGCTGCGCCTTGAGACCGATCTTCCAGTTGCGCTGCCACACGCTCTGAGCGTCGGACCGCTTGCCCCAGACCTGGAAACCGGCACTCTTGAACTGCGCGACCGACTGGCTCGTCCACTGCTTGCCCCAGGCCATGACGGCGTCGGCACCGAGCTCATTGGCGTAGGTCGTGGTGAAGTTGGGCTCGTCCGGGTCCGGCTTCCACGCGGTCTTCGCACCCGGCGCGCTGTCGCGGAGGCCGGTCAGGATCTGGTACGTGGAGTCGTTGCTGAAGTAGACGCGGTCCCCGACCCCGGCCGAGTTGGCGGCGTTGTACAGCTGCACCAGCTTGGCGTTCTTGTTGGCGAACCAGCCGGCGCCCTTGACCTCGAGGTTCATCACCTGTCCCGGGTTGCCGGCCAGGGTGGCGAACGCCTCCTGCGCCGTCGGGACCTGCTGACTGTTCGGCTCAGTGCGGCACTGCGCCTTGATGTCAGCCATCAGCCAGGTCTTGACGTCACCCTTGCAGTTGGTCGTGGCGCCGATGCCCTGGTTGTGGATGATCGCGAACTGACCGTCCTTGGTAAGGAAGACGTCGTTCTCCGTCCACGCGCCGACCTCGTAGGCCTGCTCGATCGACTCGAGCGTGTTCTCGTCGACCTTGGCGGTGTGGCCGCCTCGGTGCGCCAGCGCCTCCGACCCGCAGGTCCCCGCCGCCTGGGCGCCGGGCCCGCCGAGCAGGCCGACCACCCCCGACGTGAGCGCGGCCAGCACCGTTGAACCAAGCCTCAGTCTTCCCACCATCTCACCTCTCCGCCAGAGGACCGTATTCGTTCGCCTGCCAACGTCCAAGGGACCTTCGTCCCCTCAGGTCGAGGACTAGCGACGCCCCACGTTCGGTTGCCTGTCTCGAGTCATCCGCCCTTCTGCCCGGCGGATGACGGGGATAGCGCCCCCCGCGCTCCGGTGCCACGATCGCATTGTCGGCCGAAGGAGGACGCATGACCGTTCACGAGATCCGGATCGACCGTAGCAAGACACTGATCGACGAGCCGGACACGGGTCACAACCGATGGCACCCCGACATCCCACCGGTGGTCCGATGCGAGGTGGGTGACGAGGTCGTACTGGAGACTCGCGACGCGTTCGACGGCCAGATGAGCCCGGATGCGTCGCTGGAGACCGTCGCCGCTCCCAACCTCGACGTGGTGCATCCGCTCACCGGTCCGGTCTACGTCGAGGGCGCCGAGCCGGGTGATCTGCTCGAGGTCGAGATTCTCGACGTGACGCCGGACAGCTACGGCTACACCGTCCAGGTGCCCGGCTTCGGCTTCCTTCGCGACGTCTTTCCCGAGCCGTTCAAGGTCAACTGGGAGATTGCCGACGGCTGGGCGTCGTCCCCGGACCTGCCCGGGGTACGCATTCCGGGCTCGCCGTTCATGGGCACGATCGGACTCAGTCCGGGACCCGAGCTGCTGGCTGCGACGATCGCCCGGGAGCAGGCGCTGCTCGACCAGGGCGGCCCGGTGCTGCCGCCCTCGACCGGATCCGCTGTACCGAGTGACCCGGCCATCGCGGCGGAGGCGCTTCGCACGATCCCGCCGCGGGAGCAGGCCGGCAACGTCGACATCAAGCAGCTCGGCATCGGCACCACCCTGCTGATCCCGGTCGACGCTCCCGGCGCCCTGTTCTCGGCCGGCGACGCGCACTTCGCCCAGGGCGACTGCGAGACCTGCGGCACGGCGGTCGAGATGAGTGCGACCCTCCGGGTCCGGTTCGGATTGCGCAAGGGGGAGGCAGCCGAGAAGGGCATCCGTGACCTGCGGTTCACTCGCTCCGACTACTACCTGCCGCCGGAGTACGCCGCGCCGCGCCGGTTCTACGCCACGACCGGGATCTCGGTCACCCGCGACGGTGAGAATCGCGGCGAGGACGCTTCTCTCGCCGCCCGCAACGCCCTGCTCAACATGATTGACCATCTCGGCGAGCGCGGCTGGACCCGGCAGCAGGCGTACGCGCTGTGCAGCGTGGCCGTCGATCTCAAGGTGAGCCAGCTCGTCGACGTGCCGAACTTCCTGGTGTCGGCGTTCCTCCCCGAGGACATCTTCGTCGGTTAGCGACCGGCCG
Organism: Nocardioidaceae bacterium; assembly: GCA_035262905.1. Lineage (GTDB taxonomy): Bacteria > Actinomycetota > Actinomycetes > Propionibacteriales > Nocardioidaceae > DATFRX01. The sequence goes on along the minus strand of DATFRX010000265.1, from coordinate 9,828 downwards.
TACTTGATCTCAAGCGCGCTTGAGGTCGCAGGATCGGTCCATGCAGACGTCGATGACCAAGTCCGACTTCGATTCGCTGATGGCCACGCTTGCTGCGGCATGGAACGACGGCGACAACGCGACCGCGATGGACTGCTTCACCGCCGACGTCGTGTACGTCGAGCCGCCGAACCGGCAACACCACGTCGGCATCGACGCGATGTACGAGTTCTCCGGCGGAGCGAACCCGCCGCCGATGAAGCTGGTCTGGCACCACCTGATCTTCGATCCCGAGACCGGCATCGGAGCTGGCGAGTACACCTATCGTGGCCAGCGGCAGTATCACGGGGTCGCGATCGTGCAATGCGCCGGTGGCCGGATTCGGCGCTGGCGGGAGTACGAGTACGAGGACGACCTCGACTGGCCGGACTTCGTCGGCGACAGCGGATTCGACTGAGACGAAAGCGCCGGCCGACCGCGGCTGCGGCCGGCCGGCGCCTGTCGTGGGCTACCGACGAGGTGTCAGTTGGTGAACTGGAGGTTGATCCAGTCGCCCTTGCCGCCGATGTTCATGTCGTCGGCGGCCGACTCGAATCGGATCCGGAACTTGGCTCCGGCCGCTGGGTTGCCCTCCAGCTTGTAGCTGGCAGTCGAGTCGGTGTTGAGCACCTGGCAGCTCCGCTTCACGGTGGTGTAGGTGCCGTTGACGTTCTTCTGCACGACGGCTGTCACACAGTGGCCAGGACGCGCCGGCGTCACCTTCGCCGTCAGCTGCGGGTCCCGGGTCTTGCGGACCAGGTAGGTGTCACCCGTCTGGTCGTAGGAACCCGCCAGCGTCTGGTTGATCCGCGGCCCGACCTTGATGGTGAAGCTGCGGGTGCCCGCCTTCCACCGGTCGGTGGCCTCGGTGCTGATCGTCAGGGTGCTGTTGCGGAACATGTCCTGGGTGAAGGCGGTCTCACCCGTGTCGGACGGCGGGACCGGGATCGCCGGCCGCTTGAACGGCTTCAGCGAGATCGTCGTCGGCAGGCTGCCGTTCGACGACTTGAGGGTGTACGACGCGGTGTCACCGGCGGTGTAGACCTTCTTGTCCCTGGCGAGCGTGAACCGCGGCGTGCCCTTCCAGATGTCGTGGATCGACGACTCCCAGTAGGTGTCGTCACCCGCGTACGTCACGTCGATCCGCAGCGGAGCTTCGTCCGAGACGCCGGGCTTGGTGTACGTCGCCGTACCGTCGGCGCCGGTCTTGGCGCCCTGGTCCCACGTGCCGCCGTCGTTGAGCACCACGCGAGCGTCGGTCACCGGCGTGCCGTCACCGTCGGTGAGCTTGATCGTGAAGGTGACGGTCTCCGGCGTCGCCGGCAGGTCGGTCGGCCCGGACAGGGTCAGCTTGGTCTCGAACTTCGCGGGGAACGTGACCTGCGCGCTGGCCGGCTTGTTCGGCGGATCGCCGGCATACGACAGGTCGATGACGTGGCGTCCGGCCGACACCTTCGGCGCCGTCACGGTGAACGTACCGTCGGCGTCGGTCGTGGCGTCGGCCAGGGCGGTCGACGTGCCGCCGACGGTGTCGGTTGCCGTGATCGTGGCACCGGCGACCGGGTTACCGTTCTCAGCCACCAGGGTGCCGGTCACCTTGACGTCCTTGCCGGCCACCATCGGGTCGACCGGGTCGACTGCCAACGTCGTGCCGGCCTCCAGCGTCACCGAGGTGTCGGCCTTCGCCGGCTCGAGCAGCTCGTCGCCGGCGTACGCGAAGTCGATCTTGTGCTCGCCGACGGCGATGGCCGGAACGGTGACGGTGAAGGCGCCGTCCTTGTCGGTCTTGGCGTCGGCCAAGTTGGTCTTCGAACCTCCGACCGTGTCGGTCGCCGTGATCTTGGCGTCCGCAACGCCACCGGAGGCGGTCTTGAGCTCACCGGTGATCTTGAGGTCGTCGCCGACCGCGACCGCGTCCGGGTCATCCGCGGTCATCGTGGTCGCGGTGCCCTGGACCTTGGTGTCACACGTCTGGCTGGCAGCGGCGTAGTCCTTGTTGCCCCCAAAAGCCACCTGGTAGGTGTTCTCGCCGCGGTTGGCCGGCGTGTTCGTGACCGGGCCGAACTCCCCCTTGGCGGCGGTCAGTTCCGTGCTCACCGACACCGGCGGCGCGCCGAACTCGTCGGTCCGGGTGATCGTGACGTCCTGCCTGCCGGTCGGCTTGTCTGCGCTGCCCGACAGGGCGCCGGTGAGCGACGCGTCGTCGCCGAGCGCGAGATTCTTCGGGCAGTCGAGCGTGAGGCCCGGCGCCGGCAGATCTGCTTCGAACAGTGGCGTGGCTCCTGAAGCCACGGTGATACCTAACCCCCCTAGGGTAAGTACAGAGATAGAAATAGCAGCTGCGGTACGCACCCGCATTGGCGGACCCCTCCCAAAGAGTCGATGGCCGCCCACCCGGGCAGCCAGGGCGACAAACTAGCGGCAGTTGCGAAATGCGGCAAGACCCCGTGGTGGGGACCGACAGCTTCGAGCTCGACCCCGGCGATGCCCTTGCAGGCAAGCCCGATCGGCCCTGCATCGGCCCGGTCCGGCTATCCCGCACCTGACCTCGTACAACGGGATAGCGGACGGCTGTGGAAAGGCAGCGTCAAATGCCGCTACGGCGCAATCGACCGGCGCGTGATAACGAATGAGCGACGTTTGGCAAGGTTTTGACGAAATACTTGCGACGGTGCCAGGTCGCTAGTCGGTCGACGGCCGAGCGGACGGATATCGCTCCAGGTAGGACTCGATCCGACCGGCCGGGGTATCGACTCCGGTGGCGGACAGGATGGCGTCCACTAGGGCGAGGGTGACCGCGTCGGCGGCGGCCGACTCCACGGCGACCAGGCCGCCGATCTGCTCGGCCCCGGCCCAGGTGTTCGGGGCCGACGCCACCGGATCGCGTTCACCGACCGACATCGTGAAGACGACGTCGCCATCCACCAGGGTGTGCACCGGCCGGATCGCGCGGGCCAACCCGGCGTGGCCGGCCGCCGCGACCCGCTGGGCCTGCATCCGGCTGAGTCGCGCGTCGGTCGCCACCAGGGCCAGCGTGGTGTTCGTGACAGCTGACGGCCCGGTCGCCTCTGGTGGCTCGACGACGGCGTCCGGCTGGCGCGGCCGGAGTCGTTCATTCTCGACGAAGGGCGTGGCCAGCAGCCCGCCGGTCGAGGGGTCGAGCGGCGAGCCGTACGCATTGGCGACGACGAGCGCTCCGACGACGGCTCCGCCGAACAGGCGTACGCTCGCGGTCCCGATGCCGCCCTTGAGCTGGGGCAGTCCGAACATGGCGCCGGTGCCGGCTCCCACGTTGCCGGTCGACACCGGGCCGCCGACGGCTGCCGCCGCGGCGGCGTAGCCCATGTCGGCGTCCGGCCGAGCCGTCGGATCGCCGCCCCGGCCCAGGTCGAAGACGATCGCCGCCGGCACGATCGGCACCACGAGACCCGGACCGACCTCGAAGCCGCGGCCCTGCTCCTCGCACCAGCGCTGGACTCCGCTCGCAGCGGCCAGGCCGAAGGCACTGCCGCCGGCGAAGGTGACCGCGTCGACCGTGTCGGGCAGCCGGCCGGGTGCGAGTACGTCGGTCTGCTGGGTGCCCGGTCCGCCGCCGCCGACGTGGACCGCGCCGATCGTGCCAGGGGGCGGGATGACCGCCGTCACGCCGGTTAGCCAGCCGTCGCCGATCCGCTCGGCATGGCCGACGAGGACGTCCGGCAGGTCGGTGATCGCCCCGAACGGATTCGCCACGACGCCACAGTAGAGGCTCCGCCGTACGAGCGAATCGACATTGCGGGGGCGATGACCCCCACGATGCCGATTCTCGCGTGGCCTACCGCAGCAGCGGCGCCACGTCCTGGGTCGCGAAGCGGATGAAGCCCGCGATGTCGGTCTCGTCGGCGAGCGGCTGGAGCACCACGGTGTCGACACCGGCGTCGTGCCACCGCATGATGCCTTCGGCGTACGCGGTGGCGTCGCCGCTCAGCATGTTGTTGCCCTCCTCGATCGGGATCGGCGCCTCCTTGGCGGCCCGCGCCATGGCGTCCCCACCGGTGGCGGCCAGGGCATACATGACGACCGGATGCGGGTCGGTCCGACCGGCCTCGGTCCGGCCGCGCTCGATGCGCTCCCTGGCCCACCGCACCTGGTCGGGCGACGTGTGCGAGACGAGGATCGTGCCGTCTCCCGCCGCACCGGACAGCGCCAGCATCTTGGGTCCGGTCGCGCCGACCAGGACGGGTGGCGCCTCGGCGGGCGGCCAGTCGAGGGCGACCGCGTCGAGCTGGATGTAGCGTCCGTCGGCACTGACCGTCTCGCCCGCGAGCAGCGACCGGACGGCGTCGAGACTCTCCCGAATCAGCGTGAGTGGCGAGTCGACCCGCTCCCCGACCTGACGCATCCAGGGCTGCACTCCCGGTCCGAGCCCGAACCTCAGCCGGCCCGGGAAGGTGCGGCTCACCGTGGCGAGCTCCATCGCGGCCAGCGCCGGGTTGCGCAGCGGCACCGGCAACAGCCCGATCCCGACCCGTACTCGCTCGCTCCACGCCAGTGCCATCGCCGCCGTCGAGATGCCGCCCTCGAGGAAGCAGTCCTCCCACAGCCACAGCTCGTCGAGGCCGTACTCCTCGGCGGACGCGACCACATCGCGCAGCCGCTCCGGCGGCAGTTGCGGACGGAACACCACACCCAGGGTCGGTCCCGGCATGGCAGGCCCCTCTCGTCGGGCGGCAGACGGTCGACGTCAGGACGGTACGGCGGCGGCCCGACAGTGTCACTGTGTCGCCAGGACGGCGTACGTTTGGCGACGTCGTCCATCCACCACCCTGTGCTCCCGAGGAGGGACCCGTATGGCTGCCGCGTCGACTCGGAGTCTGTCGATCATCGGGGCGCCGTCGAGCGCTGGCGCCTATGGGCCGGGTCCTGGTCGCGTGCCGGGCGTCTTCCGCGAGTACGGCATCGTCACCGCGTTGCGAGAGAGCGGGATCGATGTCGTCGATCGCGGCGACGGCCGGACCGCGCCGTGGCAGCCCGACGACGACAACCCGACGGCCCGCAACGCCGACACCGTCATCGCGGTCGCGACCGAGCTGGCCGACTCGGTCGCCGCGTCGCTCGGCGACGATCACGACGTCCTGGTGCTCGGCGGCGATTGCACGGTCGAGCTCGGCACCGTCGCCGGTGCGATGGCCGACGGCGCGAGCGTCGGTCTCGCCTACGTCGACCTCGACACCGACCTCAACACCCCCGAGACCGGCGACGGCGTGCTCGGCTGGATGGGCGTGGCCCACCTGCTCGACGTGCCCGGTGCGCTCGACGGCCTTGTCGGGCTCGGACGGCGCCGCCCGATGCTCGACCCGTCCGACGTCCGGGTGTTCGCCGCCGAGAACGTCACGCCGGCCGAGCGGGCGGTGGTCGACCGACTGAAGCTGCAGATCGAGCCGCTGGCTGCGGTCATCGACGAGCCGTCGGCAGTCCTGGATCGCACCCGGGCCTGGGCAGCGTCGTACGACCGGCTGCTGGTCCACGTCGACATGGACGTCCTCGACTACACGAAGTTTCCGATCGGCGAGGAGGTCCGGGACATTCCCGGCCTCGAGCTGCCGCAGCTCACCCGCCTGCTGCGCGATCTGTGCGGTCTGGACAACTGGCGGGCCCTGACCGTCACCCAGATCGATCCCGACCACGCGCGCGACGAGGCGGACAGCTTCCGGCAGCTGATCGGCATGCTGGCCGACGCCCTGGGCGCGCGGCAGTCAGCGTCCTAGCCGGGAGTACGGTCGGCAGATGACCAGCCTGCAGGTCGGAGTCGGACTGCCGATGGCCGGCGCCTGGGCCACGCCCGACAATCTGCGCCAGGTCGCGCAGCGGGCCGACGAGCTCGGGTATGCGTCGCTGTGGACCTTCCAGCGATTGCTGCACCCGATCGACGAGGACTGGGGTCCGACCTACCACGCGGTCCTCGACCCGGTTACCGCCCTGTCGCACGCCGCCGCCCTCACGTCCCGGATCCGGCTCGGCCTCGCGGTGGTCAACCTGCCGTGGTACGCCCCGATCGTGCTCGCCAAGGCCCTCACGACACTGGACATCCTGTCCGACGGGCGACTCGACGTCGGTCTCGGACTCGGCTGGGCGCCGCCGGAGTTCGCCGCGGTCGGGACCTCGCCGGCTCGGCGTGGCAAGCGCGGTGAGGAGTTCGTGGCCTGCCTCAAGGCGATCTGGACCGAGCCGGAGGTGGAGTTCCACGGCGAGTTCTACGACATCCCGCGGGTCCGGGTCGAGCCGAAGCCCACGCAGCAGCCGCATCCGCCTTTGCTGCTCGGTGGGATGGCCGACGTGGCACTGCGCCGGGCCGGCCGGATCGCCGACGGCTGGATCAGCAGCAGTCGTATGGACCTGACCCGGATCGGCGAGGCGGTTGACGTCATACGGTCCGCCGCCGCCGACGCCGGTCGCGATCCGGACAGCCTGCGCTTCGTCGTACGTGGCGTGGTGCGGCTGCAGCCCGATGCGGCTGCGGATCGTAAGCCGCTGCAGGGGACGGCCGACCAGATCCGCGGCGACCTGGACGACCTCGCGCGAAGCGGCGTGACCGAGGTGTTCCTGGACCAGAACTACGACCCGCGGATGGTCTCGGGAGAGTGGGATGCTGCGGCCGGGCTCGACCATGCGGAGCAGTTGCTGACCGAGCTGGCCCCGTCGGCCTGACCCGGTCGGATCGGGTGACCGAAATCACCGTTGTGCGAGGTGCCCCGGCATCGTCGTACTACTTCTTCTCGGACCAGGGCCACAAGCCGCAGGCCTCGTCGCAGCGGCGTTCGTCGGCCAAGCGTCGTTGGCGTTCGCTGCTGTCCCGGCGCTCCGCGCGGCGCTGACAGCGATCCGAATCGGCGTCGTGGGTCCCCGTGCCCGCGAGGCCGATTCTTGTCGCCGCGCCGTCAGTCGGCCAGTGCCGCGTCGAGGGTGATCGTCGTGCCGGTGAGCGCCATGGACACCGGGCAGCCGACCTTGGCGGCCTCGGCGGCCTCGAGGAACTTCGCGTTGTCGATCCCCTCGACCCGGCCGCGGACCGTGATGTGGATGCCGGTGATCCCCTCGCCGGGCTGGAACGCGACATCGGCCCGGGTGTCGAGCGCCTGCGGCGGGGTGCCGGCGCCGGCGAGCTCGTGGGACAGCGCCATGCTGTAGCAGGTCGAGTGCGCCGCCGCGATGAGCTCCTCGGGGCTGGTCTTGCCGTTCGCCTCCTCGGCCCGGGACGCCCAGGTGACGTCGTACTTCCCCAGGCCGGACGAGTCGAGCGACACGGTGCCGGCGCCGTCCATCAGGGAGCCTTCCCAATGCGCGTTCGCCGTACGCGTGGTTGCCATGGTGCCTCCTGTCGATCGGAGTCGATGCCCCCATCCTTGCGCGGCCGCAATCACCCCGGCCCGGGGCCTACTCCTGCGGCGAGCGTCAGACCGGGCGGGGGCGCTTGGTGTGCGGCGGCTTGACGTCGCGCAGCTCGGTGAGGAAGTTCGACGCCCAGTTGGAGATGTCGTGCTCGGTGACTTGCTTGCGCATCGCCCGCATCCGGCGGCGCAGGTCGCGTGGCGTCGCCTCGATGGCCCGCAACAGCGTCGTCTTGAGCCCGTTGATGTCGTACGGGTTCACCAGGAACGCCTGGGTCAGCTCGTTCGCGGCGCCGGTGAACTCGCTGAGCACCAGCGCCCCGTCGTCCTCGTAGCGGCAGGCGACGTACTCCTTCGCGACCAGGTTCATCCCGTCGCGCAGCGGCGTCACGACCATGACGTCGGCGGCCCGATAGAGCGCGGCCATCTCGCTACGGGGGTACGAGGAGTGGAGGTAGGTGATCGGCGGCTGTCCGATCCGGCCGAGCTCACCGTTGATCCGCCCGACCAGCCGGTCGATGTCGTCGCGCAGCTGACGGTACTGCCGTACCCGGTCTCGCGACGGCGCCGCGACCTGGACGAACATCGCCTGGTCGACGTCGAGATGCCCATCGCGGATCAGTTCGCCGAACGCCCGCAGCCGCTGTCGCAGGCCCTTGGTGTAGTCGAGTCGGTCGACGCCGAGCAGCAGCTTCTTCGGGTTGCCGAGGTCGTCGCGGATCTCGGCCGCCCGCTGCCCGGTCTCGGGTTGCCGGGCGAGCGACTCCAGCGTGCTCACGTCGATCGAGATCGGGTAGGAGCCGGCCATCACGGTCCGCCCGTCGTCGAGGTAGACCGTGTCGCGATGCGTCTTGTAACCGACGTGCTGCCGGACCAGCCGGATGAAGTTGGAGGCGCCGCCGCGCAGTTGGAAGCCGACCAGGTCGGCGCCGAGCAATCCCTCGAGAATCTGTCGCCGCCAGGGCAGCTGCTGGAACAACTCGGTCGGTGGGAACGGGATGTGCAGGAAGAAGCCGATCCGCAGGTCCGGCCGATCCGCTCGCAGCATCTGCGGGACCAACTGCAGCTGGTAGTCCTGCACCCAGACGACCGCGCCCTCCTCGGCCACCTCGGCGGCCCGGTCGGCGAAGCGCCGGTTGACCGAGACGTACGCGTCCCACCACTCGCGGTGGAACTCCGGCGGCGCGACGACGTCGTGATAGAGCGGCCAGAGGGTCCCGTTGGAGAAGCCCTCGTAGTACTCCTCGACCTCGTCGGATGTCAGCGGCACCGGGATCAGGCTCAGTCCGGCGTCCTCGAACGGTGCGAGGTCCTCGTCCTCCGCGCCGTGCCAGCCGATCCAGGCGCCCTGGTTCTGCCGCATCACAGGCTCGAGCGCCGTGACGAGGCCGCCGGGGGAGCGTCGCCAGGTGGTGGAGCCGTCGGCGTGGGCGACCCGGTCGACGGGGAGCCGATTGGCGACGATGACCAAGTCCGCTCGGGGCATGTTCCCGCGCCGCCGGGACGACCCGTTCGAGTTCGCCATGCCGGGCTCACCTCCCGTGTTCGCCTAACCGTACCCAGAGTCGCTGGCCGATATCGGGTCTTCGGCGCGACGGCGAGGGCCGGGACTCGGATTGTCTATCGATCTAGTACGCTTTCGCTCGTGACGATCTCCACTGTGAGCCTGCCGGCCTTCGACGAGTCCGTGACGGTCGTACGTGCGCCCGGCGTCGGTCCGGGCAACTGGGCCGGCGCACCGAGTGCGGTGTGGGCCGACGACGCGTACTGGCTCGCCTATCGGGTGCGCCGGCCGCTCGACGAGGGCCGCGGCGTGGCGGTGGTCGTGGCCCGCTCGTCCGACGGCGTCGAGTTCGAGCCCGAGGTACGGCTGTATCGCGACGACTTCGGCGCCGAGTCGTTCGAGCGGCCGGCCTTGGTGCGCCTGCTGACCGGCGGCTGGCGGATCTACCTCAGTTGCGCGACGCCGGGCTCGAAGCACTGGTGGGTCGAGGCGGTCGACGCTGCGGCGCCGCAGGAGTTCGATGGCGGGCGACGGCAGATCGTACTGCCGGGCGACGACGTCAGTGCGTTCAAGGACCCGGTCGTGCTGGCCGGGGATCCGTGGCGGATGTGGGTGTGCCGGCACCCGTTGGACGTCGCCGGTGCCGAGGACCGCATGACGACTTGGTTCGCGACCAGCGCCGATGGGCTGTCGTGGCGGCTGCAGGGCGAGGTGCTGAGCGGGCGCGCCGGCAGTTGGGACGCCCGTGGCGCCAGGGTCACGGCGCTGCTCGACCCGGACGGTGACGTCTTCCTCTACGACGGCCGGGCCAGCGCCGCCGAGAACTGGCACGAGACCACCGGGCTCGCCCATCGGGTGAACGGACGGCTCGACTCGGTGTCCGATCGGCCGATGCTGCGATCGCCGCACGGCGACGGCGCGCTCCGCTACGTCAGTGCG
>DATFRX010000264.1:0-2167 GCA_035262905.1 Nocardioidaceae bacterium | reverse complement strand
GGCCGGACTCGTGATCGGCTTCGGCGGCATCCCCGAGTCGAGGATCGACGAGGGCCTGCGCCGCCTGCGCCGGGCCGTGTCGGGCGGCTAGACCAGCAGTCATGGCGCCGGCGTAACCGCCTCGAGATTGGCCCAGCCCAGGCGGTCGCTCCGCGGCTCTGTGCGCTGCCGCGCGCCGAATCTAGCGTCGGTCCCGATCGGAGTCGGAGGGACAACGAAAGGAGAACCGATGCGCACGATCCTGTCGCGGACGCGTCGGACGGTGGTCGCGGTCGCGGCCGGGCTCGCCCTGGTCGGGTCCGGAATCTATGCCGCTGCGGCCAACAGCGACATGAGCGGGAGCAAATCGGAGGACGCGCCGGCGAAGACCGAGTCGCCCCTGAGGCAGCTGATCGAGGCGTACCGCACGACGGCGCCGTTCCACAACGTCGACAATGCCCTCGCCGCCGGCTGGGAGGTCCAGCCGATGTGCATGGACTATCCGGACGGCCTGATGGGCGAGGCCCCAGGGACGATGGGGCATCACTTCTTCAACGCCGACTACCTGACCGACGGTGGGCGGATCGACCCGAGCGAGCCGGAGCTCGTGCTGTACGAGAAGCGGGCAGACGGCACCTGGCGGCTGAACGCGGTGGAGTACATCATCTCGGCCCGTGACCTGCCGGGGACGGCGCCGGCGCCGGAGCTGTTCGGCCAGAAGTTCACCTGGTTCCCCGACGTGGGAGCCGCCGGAGTCTGGGGCTTGCATGTCTGGCTGTGGCGGGCCAATCCGCACGGCCTGTTCGCGAACCTCAACCCGCTCGTGACCTGTGCACACGCCGACGCTATGCATATGCCCGGCCAGGTGCACATGCACGGCCACTGATCATCGGCATCGGGGGGTAGGGAGTGGCCGATGACGGGCCGTCGTCCGCGCTGGTCGGTAGCGGGCGGCGGCCCGAACCCTGGCGGTCAGCCGAGGTCTTTGACGGCCTCCCCGATGCCGCGGTGGAAGGTCGGGTAGGCGTAGATCATGTGGCGCAGGCGATCGACCGGCACCTCGCCGTGAATCGCGACGGCCAGGCCGCTCATCACCTCGCCGCCCCACGGACCGGCCGACGTGGCACCGACGAGCACGCCGCGGTCGGCGTCGGCGACCAGCTTGATGAAGCCGTCGTTGCCGGCCTTGTGGATCCAGCCGCGGGTCGTGACCGGGACCGGAGCCGTGCCGGTCTGCACGCTGATCCCGGCGTCGCGGGCCTGGGCCTCGGTCATGCCGACCGAGCCGACCTCGGGGTCGGTGAACGTGACATGCGGCTGCGCTCGGTAGTCGGCGGGCGGACCCTCCTGGCCGAGGATGTCGGCGACGGCAATGTCGGCCTGGTAGGTCGCCAGGTGTGTGAAGGCGCCGTGTCCGGTCACGTCGCCGACCGCCCAGATTCCGTCGCCGGCCCGCATGTGACCGTCGACCTCGATCGCCCTGGCCTTCGGGTCGAGCCCGACCGTGTCGAGCCCGAGTTGATCGAGGACGGAGCGGCGGCCGACCGCGACGAGCAGGCGTTCGCCGGTCAGCTCGGTGTCGTCGACTCCGACGGTGAAGCTCTCGCCGTCGTGTCGGACCCGGGTCGCGGGCTCGCCGAGATGCAACCGGATCCCTTCCCGCTCGAACACCTCTTGGATGAGCTGCGACGACTCCGGCTCCTCGACCGACACCAGGCGATCAGCGCCCTCGATCACGGTCACCTCGGTGCCGAACCGAGCGAACATCTGCGAAAGCTCGGCTCCGATCGGACCACCGCCGAGCACCAGCAGTGACTCTGGCGCCTCGGTCGCCTCGATCGCCTCCTTGTTGGTCCAGTACGGCGTGTCGCGGAGCCCGTCGATGGGCGGGACCACCGCAGAGGTGCCGGTCCCGATGACGACCCGGCTCGCCTCGTACGTGTTGCCGTCCACCTCGACCTGTCCCGGGCCGGTGAGCCGTCCCCAGCCGCGTACGAAGCGCCCGCCCTTCGCGGTGTATCGGTCGACGGCGACCTGGTCGTCCCAGTTGTCGGTGGCCTCCTCGCGGATCCGCTTCGCGACCGGCCCGAAGTCACTGGTGACGTCGGCGTGCCCGGCCATCCCGTCGACCCGGTCGGCCTCGGCGATCAGGTTCGCACCGCGAATCATCATCTTGCTCGGGATGCAG
>DATFRX010000263.1:0-3638 GCA_035262905.1 Nocardioidaceae bacterium | reverse complement strand
GGCGAGACCATCGCCGAGGCATTCGAGAAGGTCGGCAAGGACGGCGTCATCACGGTCGAGGAGTCCCAGACCTTCGGCATCGAGCTCGAGTTCGTCGAGGGGATGCAGTTCGACAAGGGCTACATCTCGCCGTACTTCGTGACCGACCCGGAGCGGATGGAGACCGAGCTCGAGGACGTCTACGTCCTCATTTACGAGGGCAAGATCTCCAACGTCAAGGACCTGCTACCGGTGCTCGAGAAGGTCATGCAGGGTGGCAAGCCGCTGCTGATCATCGCCGAGGACGTCGAGGGCGAGGCCCTGGCCACCCTGGTCGTCAACAAGGTGCGCGGCACCTTCAAGTCGGTCGCCGTCAAGGCGCCGGGCTTCGGCGACCGCCGCAAGGCCATGCTCGGTGACATCGCCACCCTGACCGGTGGCCAGGTCATCAGCGAGACCGTCGGTCTCAAGCTGGAGAACGCCAACCTCGACCTGCTGGGCCAGGCCCGCAAGGTCGTGACCACCAAGGACGAGACCACCATCGTCGACGGTGCCGGCGACTCCGACCAGATCCAGGGCCGGGTCAACCAGATCCGGGCCGAGATCGAGGCCAGCGACTCCGACTACGACCGCGAGAAGCTGCAGGAGCGGCTGGCGAAGCTCGCCGGCGGCGTTGCGGTCATCAAGGTCGGCGCGGCCACCGAGGTCGAGCTCAAGGAGCGCAAGCACCGCATCGAGGACGCCGTCCGCGCCGCGAAGGCGTCGGTCGAGGAGGGCATCGTCGCCGGCGGCGGCGTGGCGCTCCTCCAGGCCGGTCAGAAGGCGTTCGAGAAGCTCGAGCTCGAAGGCGACGAGGCCACCGGTGCCAACATCGTCAAGATCGCGCTCGAGTCGCCGCTCAAGCAGATCGCGGTCAACGCCGGTCTCGAGGGCGGCGTCGTCGTCGAGCGCGTGAAGGGTCTGGCCGAGGGCCACGGCCTCAACGCTGCGACCGGCGAGTACGGCGACATGCTGGCGGCGGGCGTGCCCGACCCGGCGAAGGTCGTGCGCTCGGCGCTGCAGAACGCCAGCTCCATCGCGGGACTGTTCCTCACGACCGAGGCGGTTGTGGCGGACAAGCCCGAGAAGGAGAAGGCTCCGGCGGGCGACCCGACCGGTGGCATGGGCGGCATGGACTTCTGAGCCACGCCACACCAGCCGCATAGCGAACACGAAGGCGGCCCGGGACTCGTTCCCGGGCCGTCTTTCGCATGTCCCGCCATCCCCCGCGTCGGTTTTGCGCACTTGTTGTGGGTGTCCGGCGCCTCGCACCAACAACTACTGCGCAAAAACGGAGCGGATTCTGGGCGCGAAGCGATGAATCCGACCCGGGCCGCGGGTCTTTATGGGTATGAGCACCGTGAGTTCCCCTGCGGCCGCCGAGCCCGAGTCCGACCTGCTCGAGGTGGGCCGTTGGCAGAGTGAGGGCGCATTCGAGCGCGTGATCGGACCGCATCGGGCCGAGCTGCTGGCGCATTGCTATCGCATGCTCGGCTCGCCGGCCGATGCAGAGGACGCCGTACAAGAGACCCTGATCCGGGCCTGGCGAGCCATGCCCACCCTGCGTACCCGAGGCGCGCTGCGCTCGTGGACCTATCGGATCGCGACCAACGTCTGCCTGACGATGATCGAGCGGCGCCCCAAGCGGATGCTGCCGATCGAGTACGGCCCGGCCGACGAGCCCGACCAGATCCTTGCGCCGCCGTTGGCCGAGTCGATCTGGCTCGAGCCGTACCCCGACGGCCCGTTCGGACTCGACCCCGGAGCGACCTCGCCGGAGGCCCGTTACGAGCGCCGGGAGAGTGTCGAGCTCGCCTTCACCGCGGCCCTGCAGCATCTGCCGGCCCGCCAGCGCGCCGTACTCCTGCTGCGTGACGTGCTCGGCTACGCGCCGGCCGAGATCGCCACCTCACTCGACGTGGCACCGACCACCGTCTACAGCCTGCTGCAGCGAGCTCGGCAGGCCGTGACCGACCGGCTGCCGTCGCGCAGTCAGCAGGCGAACCTCCGGACCATCGGTGACCAGCGGCTTCGTCACATCGTCGATCGGTACGTCGATGCCTGGGACCGGGGCGACATCGCGGCGATCACGGCGCTGCTGCGCGCCGACGCGACCCTGTCCATGCCGCCCCGGTCGAGTTGGTACCGCGGCCGCGACGACATCGGCGCCTTCCTCGCCGCGGCCGGAGTCGCCACGCCGGGCCGGTGGCAGCGGGTGCCGCTTCGGGTCAGTGGCCAGCTCGGCTTCGGCGTGTACGGCTCGTGCGACGACGGCTCGGACTCCGCCCATGCGATCGAGGTACTCACGCTCGACCGGCGGGGCCGGATCGCCGACATCACGTCGTTCCAGAGGCCCGGCCTGTTCGCGAAGTTCGGACTGCCGGGCACGAGAGGAGAGCTCCGATGACGACATCCACCGACCGACGCTGGTGGGCGCTGGCGTTGTTGTGCTTGGCGTTCTTCATGGTGATCCTCGACGCCCAGATCGTGATCCTCGGACTGCCCTCGATCGAGGCCGATCTCGGCATGTCGGCCGACTCCGGGCAGTGGGTGATGAGTGCCTATCTGCTGAGCTTCGGCGGACTGCTGCTGCTCGGCGGCCGATCTGCCGATCTGCTCGGTCGACGCCGGATGTTCATGGTCGGCACCGGCCTGTTCCTGGTGTCGTCGCTGGCCTGCGGACTCGCGTGGTCCGGCGACGTACTCATCGCGGCCCGGGTCGTGCAGGGGATGTCGGCGGCGATCATGGCGCCGACTGCGCTCTCGATCCTGATGACGATCTTCGAGGAGGGTCCGGAGCGTAACAAGGCGCTGGGCATCTGGTCCGCGATCGGCGGGGTCGGCGCCACCGCTGCGTTGCTGATCGGCGGACCGCTGACCGACGGCCCGGGCTGGGAGTGGATCTTCTACATCAACGTGCCAGTGGCGCTCGTACTGCTCACGCTCGGGCCGCGACTGCTGCCGGAGAGCCGGGCCGAAGGCACCGAGCGGACCTACGACCTGGCCGGAGCCGCCACTGTGACGGCCGCCCTCGTCCTGCTGGTGCTGGCCATCGTCGAGGCCCCGGACGCCGGCTGGGCCTCCATGCAGACGATCGGACTGCTGCTGGTCTCGACAGTGCTGGTTGCGGTCTTCGTTCGGATCGAACGCCGCTCGCCCGCGCCGTTGGCCCCGCTGCGGATCTTCCGGTCGGCCGCTCTCGTAGGCGGCAACCTGACGCTGCTGGCGCTCGGCATGGTGGCCTGGGGGATGGGGCTGACCGTGTCGTTGTACGCCCAGACCGTGCTCGGCTACTCCGCGGTGAAGTTCGGACTCGGCACGGTGGTGATGACCCTCGGGGCGGTGATCGGAGCGACCGCCGGGCAGACGCTCGTGACGCGGGTCGGGCCGCGAGCGATCGCGATCGGCGGATTCGTCCTGACCGGCTCGGGGTGCCTGCTGCTGACGCAGATCTCGGCCGACGGCGACTACTGGAGTGACATCTTCTTGGGCTTGCTGGTCTTCGGGCCGGGACTCGGTGCCACGTTCGTCGCCGCCTCGGTGGCCACGCTCACCGGCGTCGCCGAAGGGGATGCCGGACTCGCCTCGGGCCTCAACAACGCGGCCTTCCAGATCGGCGG
>DATFRX010000262.1:0-11057 GCA_035262905.1 Nocardioidaceae bacterium | reverse complement strand
AGGATCCGGTCGAGCGCCCGTCGCACCGAGTCGGGTACGCCGTCGCTGTCGAGCACGGTCTGGTTGCTGTCGCAGACCTGGACGTTCGCATATCGGCCGGCCAGCTCGCGCGCGACATCGTGCCCGCGTGGCGACAGGAAGATCGCGGGGGAGTCGGCCGCGTCGGTGTGGATGCCCTCGACGATGGCGGCTGTGATCTCGCCGGCGCCGACGAACCCGTACGCGGTCACGAGCTGATCGGACGTCATGGCCCGAATCGTAGGGATTGCGCCCCCGACGAGCAGCGGGTTTGCGCTCCTCCCAGCGGGCAATGCAACCTTTCAGGCGTACGAGGTCGTCTATCAGTCGCCTCGCGCAGCATGGGGCTCGGGGGGCGCTGAGCAAAGGGGTGGAACATGAAACACGTACGAAGGCTGCTCGTTGCATTGGCAGCTGCCGTGGTCGCGGTGTCGGTGATGTCGCCGCCGGCGAGCGCGGCCGAGCGGACGTTCACGGACCGAACGGGGGACGTGCGAGGAGGATTCGACATCAAGTCGGTACGGGTGGTGAACACGGGGAAGTGGATCAAGGTCCGTACCCATCACGAGAACCTCCGTAAGGGGCCCATGGCGCCGGGCGGCGGCGTCTCGGTCTTCATCGACACTGCTCGCGGGCGGCACGGACCGGAGTTCCGGTTCGGCGGCCCGGTCGGTTTCGACGGTGACTTCGCCATCGTCAAGGTGCGTCATTGGAAGGCCGACGGGGACGCGCTGAACTGCAACCTGCGGTTCGGCGTCAACTACAAGCGCGACGTGGTGCACTACGCGGTCACCCGCCGCTGCCTCGACCGGGCGTTCGACCACCGAGTCGGCAAGATCCGGGTCGCTGTGAAGGCCGCACAGAACACCGCCAGCGGTGACCCGCGCATCGACTGGGCGCCGAAGCGGCGCACGCTCTACCCGGCGGTCGCCAGGGGCTGACCCTTCGCCGGTTGTAGACGCGTTGTCCGGCTCCGCTCGCTGTGACCTGGCGGGCGGGGCCGGCGACGTGGCCGTGGTCACCCGGATGAGTGCCGAAACCGGGGCTGATCTGGTCAAACATCGTCGTGAAGTCCCTTCCACTTCGTCTGCTGCTTTGCGCCTGTGTAGTAACTGGATGTGTACTGTTCACTGATCGCACAGCTCGCTCGGGCGGAGAAGCGAAGGGACGTAGCACCGGTATGAACGATCCGACGCCGTCCGAGACCGTCCGGACCCACTACCAGGCAAGGGACTCCGAGCTCCGCGAGGCCGCCCTGCTCGCCTTCGCCGGAGCCGGATACCGAGTCGGCAAGGTCCCTGGAACCAAGCCAAACCTCACGGTCTGGCACTCCCTCGACGACGGCGAGACCGTCGCCGAGATGGCTGAACGTTTCGACCTCCAGCCGTCGAGCTGAGGATCTCACTCCCCCTCGGTCGGAGCTCTCACACCGCAGGATGACGCCGTCGGCCTGACTCTCGCGTCAGGTCGGCGATTGCATGTCTGACCCGCAAATCCTGCCGCGAAGTGTCACAGGCGGGCCTGCCGTCTTGTCTCCCCTGTGGAAGGCAGTCTCGATGAAAGGTACTGATATGAGAGTGTTTGTGGCAGGAGCAACAGGGGCGATCGGGAAGCAGTTGGTGCCGCGTCTGGTCGCCGCCGGTCACGAGGTGCACGGCATGACGCGATACGAGTCGAAGCGGGCGACGCTCGAGAAGCTCGGTGCTACCCCGGTGATCGCCGACGCGCTCGAGCCCGACCAGGTCGCCGATGCGGTGGGCCGGGCCAAGCCCGAGGTGATCGTCCATCAGCTGACCGCGATCGGCGCGTTGGACATGCGCCACTTCGATCGCGACTTCGCGATGACCAACCGGTTGCGGACCGAGGGCACCGACCATCTGCTGTCGGCCGGGCAGGCTGTGGGAGTACGGCGGTTCGTCGCCCAGGCTTTCTCGGCCTACGGCGCGTACGAGCGCACCGGAGGGCCGGTGAAGAGCGAGGACGACCCGCTCGACCCGACGCCGACCCCCGACATGCGCGAGACGTTCGCGGCCGTCAACCACCTCGAGTCGGCGGTCCTGGGTGCCTCGTGGACGGAGGGGATCGTGCTGCGCTACGGCGCGTTCTACGGGCCGGACACGACGATGGCGACGGACGCGTTGCAGTTCGAGCTGATCCGCAAGCGCAAGTTCCCCGTGGTCGGCAGCGGCGCCGGGGTGTGGTCCTTCATCCACGTCGCCGACGCGGCGGAGGCCACGGTGGCCGCGATCGAGCAGGGCAGCCGCGGCGCGTACAACGTGGTCGACGACGACCCGGCCCCGGTCAACGAGTGGCTGCCCGCCCTGGCCGACATGCTGGGTGGCAAGAAGCCGATGCGGGTGCCGCGTCTGGTCGGACGGCTGGCCGTCGGCAAGACCGGCGTGATGATGATGACCGAGATGCGCGGCGCGTCGAACGCCAAGGCGAAGCGCGAGCTGTCCTGGAAGCCGGCGCATCCGAGCTGGCGCGAGGGGTTCGCGGCGTCATGACCGATCGCGAGCAGCTGCTTGCCGAGCTGCGGCCGGTGGCGTTCGCGATCGCCTACCGGATGCTCGGCAGCGTCTCCGAGGCCGAGGACGTGGTCCAGGACTCGCTGCTCCGAGTGCATCAAGCGTTGGACGCGGGGGAGCGGATCGCCTCACCGCGGGCCTTCGTCGCCACCGTGGCGACCCGGCTCGCGATCAACGAGCTCCGCTCCGCCCGCGCCCGACGCGAGCGCTACGTCGGCGAGTGGCTGCCGGAGCCGATCGTGACCGACGGCGACGGCGATCCCGCCCGCAACGCCGAGACGGCCGACTCCCTGTCGCTGGCCATGCTGGTGCTGCTGGAGAGCCTCTCGCCGGAGCAGCGGGCCGTCCTGCTGCTGCACGACGTGTTCGACTACGAGTACCCGCAGATCACGTCGATCGTCGGCAAGAGCGAGGACAACGTACGCCAGCTCGCCACTCGGGCCCGACGCCACGTCAAGAAGCGGCGACCGCGATTCCAGACGACGCGCGAGCAACGCGACGAGCTGACCAGACGGTTCTTCGCGGCCGCCCAGCAGGGCGATCTCGCCGGGCTGGAGTCGCTGCTTGCTCATGACGTACGGCTGACCGCGGACGGCGGCGGTAAGGCTCCCGCCCTTGCCAGGTCGATGAGCGGCCGCAGCCGGGTCGCTCGCACGGTGGCCAGCTACTGGTCCCGCCGGCTCGCTCGCATCCCGGGTATGTCGTTGCGTTACGTCGACGTCAACGGCGGTCCGGGCGTGCTCTTCCTCGACGGGCAGGACGCGGTGCTCGGGGTGCTGGCGCTCGATTTCGAGGACGGTCAGATCACCGGCATCAACGCGATCGTCAACCCGGACAAGCTCGCGCATCTCGGGCCGGTCGCCGAGTTCCCGTCATTCCCTGCGCCGCCGGGGTGAAATTCGACTGTTGTCCGCAGCGGTCGAGTGGGTACTGGTGCGGGGAACGCTGACCGACGTACTCGACGACGCAGGAAGTGATGACTCGTGGACAGCGACGTTGCGCCCGACAGTTGGGCGATCGCCGACGTGGAGTGGTCGACTGCACTGGGACTGCCGCAGCGCCCCGAGGGATGGGGCCTGGTCCTGATGCAGGAGGGCAATCACCGCTGGACCTGGGCCGGCGATCCGATCATGGTGACGGCGATGGAGGAGCGCGAGGGTGATGTGCCGAACTGGGACCACCACTTCATCCTCGAGGCCGAAGGCTGGCCGGAGACCGTGCCTCCGACCAGCGGCCCGCACTCGATGACCTGGCGGACCCGGCGGGCGAGCGCCTGAGCTCCGACGGCTCGGCACCCGGGTCACACCGCGCGGATGTCGTCGCCCACTCGCAGTACGCCGGGCGTGACGATGTCGGCCCGGAGGCCGCCGCGATGTACCAGCTCTCGCAGCACCGGCCGCGAGGCGTACCCCTCGACGACCGTGCACGGCTCGCACAGTCGCATGCCTCGACAGCGGACCTCACCGACGAGGAACTCGTGACCCACCAGGGCATTGAGGTCGATGCCGCTGGTCACGACGTTGCGGCGGTGCTCGTCCGGCGAGAGCGGTGGTTCGAACGACTCGCAGACCTCGGACTGGACCAGGGTCAGGGCGCTGCCCGGCAGGCCGGACGGGAACGTGCCCTTGCCGGTCACGTGCCGGTCGCCCTCGAGGCCGAGCTCGGGGAGGGCGCGTACTGCATCCATCGCCTGCGCCGACACCCCGGCCGATGCCGCGACGTAGATCGCCTCGACGGAGCCGGTCGTCTTCGGCGCCCGGGCCCCAGGTGGCAGTGCCAATGCGACGTCGAAGGCCGAGAGGACGAATCCCGCTTCGGGCTGACCGTCGCCGAGCTCATCGATGCCCGCCGGATCCCAGGCGATGCCGGACGGCACGCCGTACATCACGACGGCCCGGCGTCCGGCGGGGGAGCGGACCCAGCCGATCCACGGTCCGGCCCACGAGAACGACGCCGCGTCGGCGACCGGCACCAGACCGAGCCCACGACCGGCGAGCCAGCGGATCGTCCGCCATCCGATGCCGCTCTGTTCGATCGCCGGCTCGGGTACGACCTCAAGCGGTGCCTCGAGGATGGTGGCGATGCAGGCTCGCAGCGTCGCGGCTTCGGAGGCGACGAACGACTCGGGGAGTGAGACCTCGCGCATGGCAGCGAGCGTACGCATCGGGCCGACTGTCGGCGATGCCAATCCGCCCGCCGTCGAAGGCGCCAATCTCCACTAGGGTCGAGTGATGGCGATGGCTGACGGCACCTATCGACTCGGTCCCGAGTCCGGCGAGCTGCTGCTGAAGACCAGCCGCAGCGGGATGGGCCGCCGGGCCGGGCACGACCTGGTCATCGAGGTCACCGGCTGGGAGGGGGAGGTCACGCTCGCAGGCGGTGAGCCGGACAAGGCCACGGTCTCGGTCCGGGTCGAGGTCGACTCGCTCGAGGTTCGCGATGGGCTCGGCGGGGTCAAGCCGCTCACCGACAAGGACCGGGCGGAGATCAAGAACCGGTTGCGGGACATCCTCGACAGCGGCAGCCATCCGGAGATCAGCTTCGCCTCGACCAGCGTGGCCGGCTCGG
This sequence comes from Nocardioidaceae bacterium, assembly GCA_035262905.1. Lineage (GTDB taxonomy): Bacteria > Actinomycetota > Actinomycetes > Propionibacteriales > Nocardioidaceae > DATFRX01. The sequence goes on along the minus strand of DATFRX010000262.1, from coordinate 5,943 downwards.
CCGAGAGCGCGACCGTCGAGGGCGACCTGACCATCCGCGGCCGGACCGCGTCGGTCACGGTCAGCGTCGAGCGCGTAGACGACCGGGTCCGGGGGAGTACGACCGTGACGCAGACCCGATGGGGCATCCAGCCGTACACCGCGTTCCTCGGCGCCCTCAAGGTCGCCGACGACGTCGCCGTCGAGTTCGACGCGATGCTCAGCGAACTTTGACGTCGATGCGCTTGGGCTTGGCGGAATCCGCCTTCGGCAGCTGAATGGTGAGCACGCCGTCGGACAGCTCGGCCTCGATGCGGTCGGGGTCGATCCGTCCCGGCACGGTGAACCGGTGCTCGACGCTGCCCGTGGGGCGGCCCTGCTGGCGCACGACGCCGGTCCACTCGCGCGGTCTGACCTCGCCACGGACCAGGATTTCGTCGCCGATCAGCTCGACCTCCAGGTCGTCTTGCTTGATGCCGGGCAGGTCGAGCTCGGCGATATAGGCGTCCTCGGTCTCCACCAGGTCCAGCGGAAGGCCGACTTCGACAGGGCTGCCCCCGTCGGTGGCCAGCTCGCCGACGACGTCGCGGAAGAGCTTGCCCATCCAGTCGTACGCGTCCTCGATCTCGCGAAGCGGATCCCATCGTTCCGGCGGGGTGCCCGGCCCCCGATCTGACTGCGCCATGACGTACTCCCTCGGTCCAGTAGTCGGTCGCTACCTTCCAGCGTGCACCCTCGCCGAAGCCGCTTCGAGTTCTCACGGTGCTCTCATTCCGCTCGGCTCATTCTCCTTTCATGAGGTCGATGCCGAAGTCGACCACGGGGGTGTGTGGCCCGCGCACCGTTCGACGTTCGTGGGGGAAACGGGAGAACGAACAGTCACTGCCAGACCGCTCGGGCCGCACGCCGCCGGCATGCAACGTCGGAGTTCGAGGGGGCTGACATGGATGTCCTGACGAAAGAACAGCCGAAGGGGTCCGGACGGACCAGGGGAGGTCTGCGTCGCGAGATCGGGGTGATCGGTCTGTTGTGGGCCTCCACCGGATCGATCATCGGATCGGGCTGGCTGTTCGGCGCCCAGGAGGGACTGCAGACCGCCGGGCCTGCGGCGATCATCTCCTGGGTCATCGGAGGAGTAGCCATCTTGCTGCTCGCCTTGGTCCACGCCGAGCTTGGGGCGATGTGGCCTGTGGCGGGTGGCACGGCGCGTTTCCCGCACTACGCATTCGGCGGTGCGGCCGGCGCGTCCTTCGGTTGGTTCTCCTGGCTCCAGGCGGCGACGGTGGCGCCGATCGAGGTGCTCGCGATGATCACGTACGCGCAGCATTACTCGTTCGCGAACAGCTGGGTGAAGCCCAGCACCGGGGTGCTCACCACCACGGGGATCATCGTCGCCTGCGTGCTCATGGCGATCCTGTCGTCGGTCAACTTCCTCGGAGTCCGGAAGCTGGCCCATACCAACAGCGCGGCCACCTGGTGGAAGGTCGCCGTCCCCCTGGCCACGATCCTGGTGGTCGCGCTGACCAGCTTCCATACCAGCAACTTCACCACCGCCGACGGCTTCAACCCCGGTGGCGCGCACGGCATCCTCACCGCCGTGGCGGTCAGCGGGATCATCTTCGCCTACCTCGGATTCGAGCAGGCCGATCAGTTCGCCGGCGAGAGCAGCCGCCCGCAGCGCGACGTCCCGCTGGCGGTTATCGGATCGATCTCGATCGGGATGGTGCTCTACATCGCCCTGCAGGTCGTCTTCATCGGCGCCCTTCCGTCCAGCGCGATCGGCCCGACCTGGGCATCGGTCGACAACGGGCTGTACACCGCGTTCACCGGCCCGTGGGCACAGCTCGCGTCGCTGGTGAGCCTCGGCTGGCTGGCCGCGATCCTGTACGCCGACGCGATCATCTCGCCAGGCGGCACCGGCCTGATCTACACCGCAGCGACCTCGCGGGTGTCGTACGGCCAGAGCCGCAACGGCTACATCCCGGAGGTCTACGAGCGGACCAACAGCGCGGGCGTGCCCTGGCTGGGCGTGATCACGTCGTTCGTGATCGGCTGCGTCTGCTTCCTGCCGTTCCCGAGCTGGCAGTCCCTGGTCGGCCTGATCACCAGCGCGAGCGTGCTGATGTACGCCGGTGCTCCGCTGTCGTTCGGCGCACTACGCCGGCGGATGCCCTACGCCGAGCGGCCGTTCAAGCTGGCCGGAGGTGAGGTGCTGGCCCCGCTGGCCTTCATCGTCGCCAACCTCATCATCCTGTGGACCGGCTGGAATACCGACTGGAAGCTCGGCATCGCGATCCTCATCGGGTACGCGATCCTCATCCTGAACCGGGTCTTCCACCTGAACTCGCGCCGGCCGGAGTTCCACTGGCGGTCCGCCTCCTGGCTGCCCGTCTACCTCGTGGGGCTCGGCGTGATCGTCCGGCTCAGCACGTTCGGTGGCACCGGCACCCTGCCGCTGTGGTGGGACATGCTCGTCGTCGCGATCTTCAGCCTGATCATCTACTACTGGGCGCGCGAGGTCGCCCTGCCGACCGAGCGCATCGAGCAGATGATCAACGAGGTGGTCGTGGCCGAGGAGACTCCTGCCGCTACCAGCTGACGTGTGAGGATCGGGCATGCCGTGCGATGACGGCTGCGGGCCGGAGCGGCGGTTAGGGTGCAACGCATCCGGACGCGCGAGGAGGCTTGGTGGACAGACCGCTCGATGTCACCGCGACCGACTATCACACCGCAGGCGAGCCGTTTCGGATCGTGACCGATGGTGCCCCGTCTGTCGAGGGGGCCACCGTCCGCGATCGCCGGGAGACGGCGCGCGGTAGCACCCGGATCGACGTCGTACGCCGGCTGCTGTGTCACGAGCCGCGAGGTCATGCCGACATGTACGGCTGCTTCCTGGTGCCGCCCGACGACGACGGCGCCGACCTGGGCGTGCTGTTCTGGCACAAAGACGGGTACTCGACGGCCTGCGGCCACGGGACCATCGCGCTCGGCGTCTGGGCCGTCGAGTCCGGCCGGATCGACGCGAAGCCCGACGGCGACACCGACGTGGTGCTCGACGTGCCATCGGGACGGGTTACCGCCAGAGTGACCTGCCGAGGCGGCGAGGTGGAGCGGGTGACGTTCCGGAATGTGCCGTCCTACGTCCTCGCGCGCAGCGTGCCGGTCGCCACCGAACGCGGTGACCTGCTCGTCGACGTGAGCTACGGCGGCGCGATCTACGGTTCGGTACGGGCTGCCGACGCGGGTCTGGCCGTCGCTCCCGAGCACTACACCGAGCTGATCGCCCTCGGAAGGGAGGTCAAGGCGGCGCTGGAGACCACCGAGTTCGCTCAGCATCCGGAGGATCCGAGGCTGTCCGGCGTCTACGGCACGATCCTCTACGACGAGCTCGGCGCCACCGAGACCGCCATCCGGCAGCGCAACGTCACCGTCTTCGCCGACGGCCAGGTCGACCGGTCGCCGTGCGGGTCGGGCACCGCCGCCCGACTCGCGCTGTTGTCCGCTGACGGGCTGGTCGGCACCGATCGGGTGCTGGTGCACGACTCGATCGTCGACTCGACGTTCCGCGGCCGGATCGTCGGCGAGACGACCGTCGCCGGTCGACCGGCGGTGGTGCCGGAGGTCGAGGGCACGGCGTACCGGACCGGCGATCACCGATTCGTCCTCGATCCCCGCGATTCGCTCGGCACCGGGTTCGTGCTGCGGTGAGCCCGTCATCGGTGCCGTGGATCGATACCGCCCGGCTCGCCGACCTGATGCCGATGGCCGACGCGATCGACGCCGTGCGGGCCGCGCTCATCGGCGGGTTCGACCCGGCGCAGGATCCGGCACGTGCCGTCGTACCGGTGACTCGCGGCCAGCTGTTGTTGATGCCGGCTGAGACCGGGTCCGACGTCGGGGTGAAGGTCGCGTCGGTCGCGCCGGCCAATCCCGCGGTCGGTCGTCCCCGGATCCAGGCGGTCTACGTCCTCATGGACGCCGAGACGCTGTCACCGGTCTGCCTGCTGGACGGATCGATGCTGACCGCCCTGCGTACTCCGGCCGTCTCCGCGGTGGCGGCCGATCTGCTCGCGGCTCCGATGGCAGCCCGGCTCGTCGTGTTCGGATCCGGTCCACAGGCGTGGGGGCATGTGGAGGCGCTCGGTGTCATCCGGCCGATCTCCGAGGTCACCGTGGTGGCGCGTGATCCGGGGCGGCTCGCCGACTTCGTCGACCGGGTCGAGGCGTCCGGGACGCCCGCCAGGGCAGGGGATCCGGACGCGGTCGCGGAGGCCGACGTCGTGGTCTGCGCGACCACGGCCGCCGAACCCGTGCTCGACCACCGCTGGGTGCGCGACGACTGCTGTGTCATCGCCGTCGGCTCCCACGAGCCCGACCGGCGTGAGCTGCCGGCCGAGCTGCTCGCCCGCTCCACCGTCGTCGTCGAGGAGCGAGGCGCGGCAGTTCGCGAGGCGGGCGATGTCGTGCTCGCCATCGGCGCCGGCTGCGTCGATGCCCACGACCTGGTCGAGTTGTCGGCCCTGGTGAGCGGCCGCGCGGAGTTCGACCGATCCTGCCCACGGGTCTTCAAGAGCGTCGGCATGTCGTGGGAGGACCTGGTCATCGCCGCGGCCGCCCATCGCCGGATCGACGCCCGGGGCCTCGACGGCTGACAAATAGATATCGGGTACCTATACTCGATATCTATGCGAGAAGTCTTCATGGCGCTGCTCTCGGGCGGTCGCGGCCACGGGTACGAGCTGAAGCAGGCACTGGACCAGGAGTTCGGGTCGCTGCTGCCCGAGCTCAACAGTGGGCAGATCTACTCCACGCTCGCCCGGCTCGAGCGCGACGGCCTGGTCGAGGGCGAGAGCGTGGCCGACGACAACCGCGGCAAGAAGGTCTACCGCCTGACCGAGCGTGGCCGCGAGGTGCTGCAGGCCTGGGTCGGCGTGGCGGTGCCCGGATCGCGGCTCAAGGACGAGTTCTTCGTCAAGTTCGTGGTCGCGACCTCGGTCGGCCTGGCCGATCCGTTGAGCATGATCGAGCTGCAGCGCCGCGAGTACCTCCAGTCGTTGCGCGACCTCGACGCCCGCTTGGCCGCGAACGGCCATTCGCCGACGACCGAGCTGATGGTCGAGGGCGCCGTACTCCACCTCAAGGCCGACCTGGGCTGGCTCGACCTGATCGAGGAGCGACTGGTCAAGGGCGGTGCCGCGTCATGACCGCGCTGGTCGAGACCCGGGAGCTGGTCAAGACCTACGACTCGGGCGGTACGCCGGTCGCGGCCCTGAACGGCGTCGACCTGACTGTAGGCCGCGGCGAGTTCGTCGCGATCATGGGACCGAGCGGCTGCGGCAAGTCGACCCTGCTCAACCTGGTGGCCGGCCTCGACCGCCCGTCGGCCGGCGAGGTGTGGTTCGACGGCCAGCGGATCGACCGGCTCAGCGAGACCGCGCTGGCCAAGCTCCGGCGCCGGCGGCTCGGCTTCGTCTTCCAGTTCTTCAACCTGCTGCCGACGCTGTCAGCCGAGGCGAACGTCGAGCTGCCGATGCTCCTCACCGGCACCCATCGTCGGAAGGCCCGTCGGCAGGCCAGGGGTCTGCTGGCGGACCTCGGGATCGATGACAAGGGCAAGAGTGCGCCGTCCCGGCTGTCCGGCGGGCAGCAGCAGCGGGTCGCCCTCGCCAGGGCGCTGGCGAATCGACCGGACCTCGTCGTCGGTGACGAGCCGACCGGCAGCCTCGACTCGGCATCCGCGCGCGACGTGCTCGACCTGCTTCGGGCGGCTCATGGTCGCGGTCAGACCCTGCTCCTCGCAACACACGACGCCAGGGTTGCCGCCGCGGCCGACCGGGTGGTCAGCCTGCGCGACGGTCGGGTCTTCGACGACCGCACGCTCGACGAGGCGCGTCCGGTGACGTTGCCCTTCGACCCCGAGCCACGCTGATGTTCTCGACCCTGGTCAGGCTGGCGTTCTCGGGCA
>DATFRX010000261.1:0-4203 GCA_035262905.1 Nocardioidaceae bacterium | reverse complement strand
CCGGGGTCGAGGTCACGACGGGCAAGCGCGACGACCTGCCCGCCTTCCACACGATCTACGCCGAGACGGCCCAGCGTGACCACTTCACACCACGGCCACCGTCGTACTTCCAGACGATGTACGACGCACTCACCGAAGAGGATCCCGAGCGGTTCCGGCTCTACCTGGCGCACCACGAGGGCGATCTGGTCGCGGCGACCACGATGGTCCGGGTCGGCGGTCACGCTTGGTACTCCTACGGCGCGTCGACGACGGCCAAGCGCGAGGTCCGCGGCTCCAACGCGATCCAATGGCAGATGATCCGTGATGCGATGGCGGCCGGCGCGTCCGTCTACGACCTGCGGGGCATCACGGACACGCTCGACGCCGACGACTCCCACGTGGGCCTCGTGCAGTTCAAGGTCGGCACCGGCGGCGATGCCGTCGAGTACGCCGGCGAGTGGGATCTGCCCTTGTCGCGGGTGCTCTATCGCGCGTTCGACCTCTACATGCGACGGAGGTAGACCCATGCCCCTGACGCTGCATATCGACGGACCCCGGTGGCGGTCGCACCTGCGCACGTTCACCGACACGCACCTCGGCATCATCCCGGTCGCCAAGGGCAACGGCTACGGCTTCGGGATGGCCGCGTTGGCTCGCCGCTGCGACTGGCTCAGCGTCGGCACGATGGCGGTCGGTACGTACGAGGAGGCGCCCGGCGCGCTGTCCCGGTTCGACGGCGACGTGCTCGTACTCACGCCCTGGCGACCGTTCATCGACGACATCCCGGAGGATCCGCGGCTGATCCACACCGTCGGCCGGATCGAGGACATCGCGGAGCTGGCCGCCCGTCCGGGTCCGAATCGGGTCGTCATCGAGGGCCTGACGTCGATGAACCGGCACGGCCTGACCCGCCATCAGCTCGCGGCCGCGGCCGATCAGCTCGGCGACCTGCAGCTCGAAGGCTTCGCCGTGCACCTGCCGATGGCGGGCAGCCGACTTGACGAAGCCGAGGAGTGGGGCGCTGTGCTCGAGGCATCGCGGCTCGAGACGAACAGGCTGCACATCTCGCACCTGACCGACCGGGAGCTCGCCCAACTGCGCGAGCGCCGGCCGAACCTGCGGATCCGGCCGCGGATCGGCACCGCCCTCTGGCTCGGCGACCGCGGTTCGCTGCATGTCACCGGCACCCTGCTCGACCGGCACCGGATCACCCGCGGCGAGCGGATCGGCTATCGGCAGCGGCCGATGCCACGCGACGGCTGGCTGCTCATCGTCTCCGGCGGCACCGCGCACGGGATCGGCATGGAGGCGCCGACCGCCGCGACCACGATGCGTCAGCGCGCTATCTCGGTCGCGCGCGGGAGCCTGGAGGCGGCCGGCTTCGCGTACTCACCGTTCTCGATCGCCGGCAAGCAACGCTGGTTCGCCGAGCCGCCGCACATGCAGGCGTCGCTGCTGTTCCTGCCGACCGGAGTCGAGGTGCCGGAGATCGGCGACGACATCCCGGTCGACGTGCGCTACACGACGACGATGGTGGACCGGGTCGAGATCAGCTGAGCTCGGGGCGGCTCAGAAGCCGCCGCCGTCGAAGCCGCCGCCGTCGAACCCGCCCCCGTCGAACCCGCCCCCGAATCCGCCGCCGTCAAAGCCGCCACCATCGAAGCCCCCGCCGCCGTCGCCGCCGCCATCCCAGCCGCCGGCATCAGAGCCTGCGTCGCCACCTCCGCCGTCGCCACCGTCGCCACCCCCATCGCCCCCATCGCCCCCATCGCCGCCGTCGCCGTCCGACCCGTCGGAGCCGACGTCCTCGTAGCCCGGCTCACCGGCGAACATGATGCCGCCGAGCGCAGTGCCGATCAGCAGGCCGGGCAGGATGTTGAACGCGCCGAAGTAGCCCGCCGCCCATGGTGAGAATGCCGGTCCGGCCTGCCAGTACGGCACCCGCTGCGGCCCGACCAGCACCTGGCGCGAGTCCGGGTCGGCGCCCGCGCGTACTCGCTCGGCGTCCAGCTCACACGCCGGTACGTCGCGCTCGACCCCGCCCGGAGGCGCCCAGGGCACGTCGGTCACCGACGGGCCGTGCTGCGGGTTGAAGAAGCAGGGCGGACGGCGTTCGGGCAGCGGCTTGCCGTCGACGCGGGCCTGGACGCAGGCCATCGCATAGCGCCCGTCCTCGAGGATCTCGGTGACGTGCCTGACCTGGTCCGGTTCGCGGATCGCGGCGACCGACTCCTTCGCGTCCTCGTAGGCGTCGAGGGCCCGCTGGTAGTCGGCGCGAGCGCCGGCGTCCAGGTCATGCCCGGAGATGTCGTGCCCGAGCTGTTGCAGCTTCTCGCCGAAGACGGTGACGTCCTCGTCGGCAGCCTTGCGCACGGCAGCCAGTTGCTCGGCGGCCTCCACCTCGCGGCGGCGCTTGGTCTCGCGCTGCCGCATCACGGCCCGAGCGATGACGGCCGCGGCCACCACGACGAGCAGGACGACAAAGATCTCCATGACATCCCCACGGGTCGAAGTGGATCAACCTTAGCCGTCCGGCTCGAGACGCGCTCAGCGCAGCAACATCGCATCCGGCGCCTGGTCGGCGACGCCACCGGCCGGATCGTCGGTCAGGCCATCGGCTCGGACCGGGTCGTACCACGGCAGGTGGATGTCGCGAATCACCATCGCCACCAGCCAGAGGATCCCGCCGATCCGGAGCAGCACCGCGAGGATGTAGAGCTCGTCGATGCCGTCGCCGCCGCCGCTGGTGTAGCCGCCGAGGTGCCACCACACGGCGAGGAAGTACAACGCCTCGCAGGTCTGCCAGATCAGCAGATCGCGCCAGTACGGGCGGGCCAGCGCCGCGAGCGGGAGCAGCCAGAGAGCGTCCTGCGGGTCGATCCGCTTGCTGCACAGCATCACGCCGGCCACCGCGAGGAAGGCCAACTGCGGCACCCGCGGCCGCCGCCGGGCGGTGAGGGCGAGCCAGGCCACGCCACCGAAGACCAGGGCGTAGCCGAGGACGGCCACCTGACTGGTCAGCGTCGAGTCGGCCTGCCAGTCGACGAGATCGAAGAACTCCCAGAACGAGCCGTAGCTGGGCAACGCGTCGAGCCAGGTCGACCAGAACCCGGACCAGCCGCTCGGCGCGAGGAGATAGGCGGGCACGTTGATCGCCACCCAGGTCACGATCGCGACGCCAACCGTACGTCCGGCCGCGCTGAGTCGGCCGGCCCGGCCCGCAGTCAGGACGAAGGCGAGCAGCAGCAGGACCGGGTAGACGTCGAACGCGGTGCCGAGTCCGACGAAGACACCGGCCCAGGTGAGTCTTCGGCGCGACCAGGCCCACAACGCCCCGCACACACACGCGACGGACAGCAGGTCCCATCCGATCAGGCCGCTGAGTAGGAGGATCGGCGCCGCGGCGAACCCCATCGCGTCCCACGGCCGCAGCCGATGCGTACCGACCAGGAACGCCGAAGCCGCGAGGGCGGCGAGCAGCAGTACGACGGCGGCGACTGCGACGTAGACCACCGCCTCGTGCCGCACCTCGTCGCTGGTGGCCACATCCGTCGTCGGCCGGCTCTCGCGTTCGGCGACGTCGGGCCAGCCGGTCAGCGCCTGAGCCACGAGTGCGGTGGCATAGGCGACCACTGCAGTCGGCGGAGTGTCGTCGGGATCTGGCCAGCGGCCGTTGTCGTTGGACATCGGAGGTACGCGCTCGGCCAGGCCGCTGCTGGTGTAGTCGATCGACAGGTCGCTGTAGCAGAGGTTGGCGAACACCCGATGCTGATCCCACCAGGCCCCCTGCGCGCACGGGTTCTTCTGCACCACCGCGCCGGTCATCGCGATCGTCGTGACCAGCATGGCGACGATCAGCGGGCTCAGCCAGCGATGGGGCCGCGAGTGGTCGCCGATCGGGCCGCCGATCGCCTCGCTCGCGATCCGTACGACCGGGTCCTCGCGACTCGGGCGTACCCGCTCAGCGTCGGCACCACGCAGCATGTTGGGCAGCGTACGGGGGTGGTGACTGTCGCCTGGCACTCAGTCCCCGCGTCGACTAGTCCGTGGGTTGAGGCCCAGAGGTCGGCCGGCCACCACCGCCGCCACCACCTCCGCCGCCGCCGCCGCCTCCGCCGCCGGGCGGGCAGAACGGAGGAGTACAGGTCGGGGTGGTCTCGGTCGGCTGAGTCTGGGTCGGCGTGGTCTGGGTCGGCGTCGTCTCGGTCGGGTGCGTCGGAT
>DATFRX010000260.1:0-11538 GCA_035262905.1 Nocardioidaceae bacterium | reverse complement strand
CCGAGGTTGAGCACGACGAGCGTGGTCGTGGGCAGCAGCGCGTTGCGGGTCGCGTGCCGGCGCCGGACGTAGACGTCGCGCAACCCCTTGGCCCGGGCCGTCGTCAGATAGTCCTCCCCCATTTCGTCCAGCAGTGAGCTCCGCATGATCAGGGAGTATTCGGCGAGATAGGCCAGGGTCAGGGTGATCACGGGCAGCGTCAGATGCCAGGCGGTGTCCAGCCCGCCGGCGAACGACGTTGGATCGACGTCGGTCGAATGTAAGCCCCCGGTCGGGAACAGCTTGGGTATCGGACCGGCGCCGACGGCGAAAACGGCGAGGAAGACCAGACCGAGCCACCACTCCGGCATCGAGTACAGGGTCAGCGAGAAGCCAGTCGACATGTGGTCGACGACCTTGCCGCGGTTCCACGCCGACACCATGCCGAGGTAGATGCCGATCACGGTCGCGAGGATGGTCGACGTGCCGACCAGCAGCAGCGTCGGCCAGAGCCGTTCGAGGATGAGGTCGCCGACCGGCTGCCGGTATTTGAACGACAACCCGAACTCACCAGTGAACGTGTTCTGCAGGTACGTCAGGAACTGCCGTGGCAGCGATTGATCGAGCCCAAGCGTACGAGTCAGCTCCTCCACCTGTGCGTCGCTCACCAGCCGGTTGCGGGCGAGCGTGCGGACCGGATCGGCCGGGATCACGCGGAACAGGAAGAAGTTGAACACGATGACGAACATCAGCGCCCCGAACGAGCCGAGCACCTTCCCGCCGTAATAGCGCCACTGTCCCGAGCGGCGCTGGACCGGCTGATTGGCCTCGGTCTCCGCTTCGGCGAGAAGGGTGCTGGTCTGAGCCGTCATTCCCGCTCGTCCGACGTCGACCGACGGTGGAGCAGGATGCCGCCGATCGCGCCGACGGCGGCCAGCGCCGCGACTCCGACGCCGACGACGGCTCCGGTGCCGAGCCCGCCGCCGTCCGAGGCGCTGGCCGACTCGTCGCCCTGGCCCTGGCCGCATTGGGTGACCGGATACATCGACTCGTAGCTGCGCACGCCGTACTGGAAGAGCAACACGCCGCCCGGGTCCGGCTGCGGCACGAAGCCCTCGAACCGATCACAGCGGTACGCCTCGCCGATCGTGGAGTAGGCGGTCACGAGGTACGGCGCGTCCTGGTAGAGGATCGCCTGCATCTGCTTGACCTCTGCGGCCCGCTCGGTGTCGTTGAGCTGGGCGTGCTGCTCCTCATAGAGCTTGTCGTAGGCCGGGTTGCAATACCACGAGTCCGACCAGTTGCCGCGTTGGCCGCAGGTCATGTAGCTGAGCATCGAGTCCGGGTCGGGTTCGACGTACCAGCCCCACTGGAAGGCGTCGAAGTCGCCGTCCAGGATGACGTTGGTCAGCTTGCCGCTCTCCATCGCGGTGACCTCGCTGTCGATGCCGAGGTCGGCCAGCCACTCCTGGAAGTAGTCCATGGTGTGCAGGGACGTCTCCGACTCGCTGCGCGCGAGCAGACGCAGGGTCCCGATCGGCGAGCCGTCGGGCATCGTGCGCTTGCCGTCGGCGCCCAGCTTGTAGCCGGCCGCGTCGAGCAGCTGGGCGGCCCGGTCGGGATCGTAGCTCCACTTCAGGTCGGCCGGTGCTTCGTAGTGGTACTGGGAGTACGCCGGCGGAATGATCGTGTCGCCCGCCTGGCCGGCGCCCTGGTAGACGCGGTCGACGAGCAGATCCCGATCGATCGCGAATCCGAGCGCATAGCGGAACTTCGGGTCCATGACGGCCGGGTTCGGGTCGCCGATCTGCTCTCCGGTGTCGAGGTCGACGGAGCCGGTGTTGAAGGCGATCTCGTCGAAGCTCGGCGACAGGCCGTTGACAGTTTTGATCCCCGGCTCACCTTCGAGTGCCTTCAACTGCAGCGCCGGAACGCCGTCGGCGAAGTCGATCTCGCCGGTCTTCAGCGCCTGCACCATCGGGTCGTCGGCCTGGTAGACGACATAGTTGATCTCGTCGATCTTCGGCTGCGGGCCCCAGTAGTCGGGATTGACCTTGAACTTGTAGGTCGAGCCGCCAGCCGTACCCGAGACGTACTGGAATGGCCCCGAGCCGACGACCTCACCCTCGTTCGCGTAGCTCTTGACCTCTTCCTCGGAGATGTTCTTCCAGATGTGCTCCGGCACGATCGGCATCGGCAGCAGCGGGAGCACGGCGTTCGGCTTCGAGAGCTTCATGACGACCGTCGTCGGGTCCGGTGCGGTGATCGAGTCGACCGAGGTGAGGTAGCTGCCCCAGGTCGCCGCCTCCGGCCCCCCGTCGAGGATCCGGTTCAGCGTGAAGGCGACGTCGGCCGAGGTGAGCGGCTTGCCGTCGGACCACTTGACGTCGTCGCGGATGGTAAACGTCCAGGTGAGGCCGTCGTCGGACGTCTTCCAGCTACTGGCGAGGCCCGGCTGCGGCGACATGTCCTTGGGCGAGTATGTGATCAGCTGGTCGTACATCAATGCCCACATCTCGAACGACTCCGCCTCGATGCCGAGGAACGGGTTGAAGGAGTCGACCTCGTTCGTGATGCCGACGGTGAAGACGACCGGGTCGTCGGCCGACGCCGCTTGCGGGGCCGAGACTCCGACCCACGACACGGTCAGTCCGACCACGCCGGCCGCGACGATTGCTGCCGTGCGCCTGACTCGATCCAGTACCACTGGGATCACCGCCTCAGGGGGTAGGTTCTCGCTCGTGAGTGCTAACGACGGACCCCCGCAGGCCCCTCGGCATCCCGTGACGCACAGTCGACACGGCATTGACCGTATCGATCCGTATGCCGGGCTGCGCGATGTCGACAGCGCGCCGGTACTGGAGCACCTGAGGGCCGAGCGCGCCTTCTACGACGACTCGACCCGTCATCTAAGCCCCTTGGTCCGGACACTCGTCGCAGAGATGTCCTCGCGAGTTCCACCGACTGACTCTTCAGTCAGCTGGCCGTATACGAGGTTTTCCTACTACAACCGAACTCCCGAGGGAAGGGAGTTCGCGCAACTGTTACGCGAACCCCGTAGAGAATCGACCGATCGGCCACCGGATCCGCGCAAAGAGTCATCAAACGCAGCGGATCTCGTTGCGGGCGAGCAGCTGTTGCTGGACCTGAACGAGCTGGCCGGCGACTCGTCGTACGCCGATCTGGGGCTGGTCCGGATCAGCCGCGACGAGCGGCTGATGGCGTACTCGATCGACACCGACGGCGACGAGGTGTTCGAGCTCCGGTTCCGCGATCTCGACACCGGCGAGGATCTGCCCGACACGATCAAGCGAAGCTACTACGGCGGGGCGTGGAGCGCCGACGGCCGGCACTTCTTCTACACCGTCCACGACGACGCCTACCGCCCCTGGCAGGTGTGGCGGCACGAGATCAGCACCCCGCCCGAGTCGGACGAGCTGGTCCTCGACGAGCCGGACGTGCAGTGGGACCTGAGCCTTCGTGAGACCCGGTCGGGCCGCGCCATCGTGATCTGGACCGAGAACCGCAACACCACCGAGATCTGGCTGATCGACGCCGAGCGGCCGACCGATCCGGCCCGCTGTGTCGAGCGCCGGCGGCCCGGCATCGAGTACGACGTCGAGCACGCGACGATCGACGGCGAGGACACGCTGCTGATCGTGACCAACGACGAGGCCGTGGAGTTCCGCCTGATGCGGGCACCGTGGGACTCGCCCGGCCGCGACTCGTGGACCGAACTGCTGCCGTACGACCCGGCCGAGCGGCTGCATCGGGTCGACGCGTTCGCCAACCACATCGTGCTCAGCCTGCGCCGGGACGGCCAGCCGCTGCTCCGATCGATCCGGCTGGATCGGCTCGAGCAGCGGCTCGACATCGCGAGCTCGGTCCCGACCGGCTCGATCGTCGTCGGCCGCAACCTGCTGTACGACACCGACGAGGTCAGCGTCATCGAGCAGTCGTACACCGAGCCGGCGACGTGGTACGCGGTGCACCTCGACACCGGTGAGCGTCGGGTACGGCATCGCCAGGACGTGCCCGGCTACGACCCGAGCCCCTATGTCAGCGAGGCGATCACGGTGCCCGCCGACGACGGGGCGTCGATCCCGGTGACGGTGGTGCGGCATCGCGACACGGCGCCGGACGGCTCGGCACCGTGCCTGATCTACGGCTACGGCGCCTACGAGTCGTGCGACGACCCGCTGTTCGAGGCCGCGCTGCCGAGCCTGCTCGACCGGGGCGTCGTCTTCGTCCACACCCATCCCCGCGGCGGCGGCGAGAACGGCCGGCGCTGGTGGCTCGACGGCATGCTCGAACGCAAGCAGCACACCTTCTCCGACCACATCGCCGTCGCGGACGCGATCGCGGGTGACCTGGTCGACGGCGACCGGATCGTGAGCCGGGGCCTGTCGGCCGGAGGTCTGCTCCAGGGCGCCGTGTTCAGTCAGCGCCCCGACCGCTGGCGTGGCGTGATCGCCGAGGTGCCGTTCGTCGATGTGGTCACGACGATGCTCGACGCGTCGATCCCGTTGACCGCGAACGAGTGGGACGAGTGGGGTGATCCGCGTCGGGCCGAGGACTTCGCCTGGCTGCAGGCGTACTCCCCCTACGACAACCCGCCGCCGGCCGGCGAGCGACCCGACCTGCTCGTGACGGGTGCCGTCCACGATCCGCGGGTGATGGTCTGGGAGCCGGCCAAATGGGTCGCGCTGCTGCGTGAGACCGACCCGGACTGGGCGAGCCGGTGCTTGTTCCGGTGCGAGACCGGCGCCGGTGCCCACACCGGGCCGAGCGGCCGCTATGCGCATCTGGGCTACGAGGCCGAGGTGTACGCCTGGGCGCTCGACCGGTTCGGTCTCGCCGACGACTCGTCGTCGTAGGAGACCCTCGCGAACTCGTCCTGTGGACAACCCGTCGGAGGGTGTTTCGGCGCCTACGGTTCCGGACGCCCGCACCCAACCGACTGCGAGGAGTCCACATGTCCACATCCATCTGGCGACGGGCGGTCGTCGCCACGGCGATCGTCGCGCCGCTGCTGATCGCCCCGGCCGCCGCCGCGCCGGAGAGCGCGACGCCCGACACCGCACGGACGGCGGTCACGATGACGGCGACCGACCGCGACGACAGCAAGGGGCCGCTCGACATCCGGCGGGTCAAGCACCGGGTGGCGAGCCACGCCGACTGGACCCGACTGGCCTACACCGTGCGCACCCAGGGCAGGTTCGGCGGCGACGACCTGTCCTGGCGGCATCGGCACTTCGTCATCGAGCTCGACACCGACGGCGAGGCCGGCGCCGAGCGCAGCGTCACGATCTTCGGCCGCGACGGCAGGCTGCGGGCCGACCTGGTCTCCAACGCGACCCGTGAGGTGATCGCACACCTGGCCGTCGCCCGACTCGACCAGCGGACGGTGAGCGTGGTGGGTTCCCGGCGACAGATCGGCGCTCACAAGCTGTTCTGGACCAGCAACTTCCATCGCAGCGGCGTGCCCGCCTGCGGCTGGGCCGGTGGCTACCCGATCACCTGCGAGGACAGCGTGCCCGATCGCGGTTGGCTCCGGCTCGACCGGATGGCCTGGCCGAAGGCACCGGCGTCGTGACCTAGGCGGCGCCGCCTGTCGGGCCCGCCCGCCACAATGGCCTGGTGACGAACGACCAGGCCGAGGGCGGGCGGGCCCGGCTCGGCGACCTCGTGGACACATCGGCAGCGGTCGGCGCCACCCGGTCGCGGCTCGCCAAGCGATCGGCGATCGCCACCCTGCTGCGGGACAGAGATCCCGATGACGTCGCGATCGTGGTGACCTACCTGTCGGGTGCGCTCCGGCAGCGCCGTACCGGGGTCGGCTGGGCACAGCTCCAGGAGCTTCCGGCGGGAGCCGAGACGAGCAGCCTGACCGTGGTCGAGGTGGATGCCGCGTTCGAGGCGATGAGCGAGCTGGCCGGGGCCGGCAGTCAGGAGCAGCGACGCCGGTTGCTGGCCGACCTGTTCGGGCGGGCGACCGGGTCCGAGCAGGAGTTTCTGCGTCGCCTTGTGAGTGGCGAGCTGCGTCAGGGGGCGCTCGACGGCGTGATGATGGACGCCGTCGCGGAGTCGTTCGAGATCCCCGCGGCCGCGGTCCGTCGCGCGTCGATGCTGCTCGGGTCGACAGCGGCCGCTGCCAGCATCGCAGCCACGCAGGGCGAGGCGGGTCTGGCCGAGGTGGGTCTGGTGGTCGGCCAGCCGATTCGCCCGATGCTCGCCGCCACCAGCAGCGACGTCACCGCCGCGTTGGAGAAGGTCGCCGCGGAGGCAGTCGTCGATCGCAAGCTCGACGGGATCCGGATCCAGGTGCATCGCCGCGACGACGACATCGCGGTCTTCACCCGAAGCCTCGACGACATCACCGCGCGGATGCCCGAGACGGTCGAGGTCGTGCGCGCCCTGCCGGCCAGCCGGTTGATCCTGGACGGCGAGGCGCTGGTGCTCAACTCGACCGGCCGGCCGCGCCCGTTCCAGATGACTGCCGCACGTACCGCCAGCCGGGTCGACATGGACGCCCTGGTCGCCACTGCACCGGTGTCGACGTTCTTCTTCGACCTGCTGCACCGCGACGGAGAGGACTTCCTCGATCGACCGCTGTCAGAGCGACTGGCCGTGCTCCAGTCGGTGGTGCCCGAGCGCTATCGGGTCCCCGGACTGCACACGACCGACCCGACGAGGGCAGAGGAGTTCCTCGCCGAGTCGCTCACCGCCGGCCACGAGGGCGTGGTGATCAAGTCGCTAGTGGCGCCCTACGACGCCGGCCGCCGTGGGTCGAGCTGGGTGAAGGTCAAGCCGCGCCACACCCTCGACCTCGTCGTGCTGGCCGCCGAGTGGGGCCATGGCCGCCGCCAGGGCTGGCTGTCCAACCTGCATCTCGGGGCGCGCGGACCCGATGACGAGTTCGTCATGCTCGGCAAGACCTTCAAGGGCCTGACCGACGAGCTGCTCACCTGGCAGACCGAGCAGTTGCTGGCGCGCGAGGTCCGGAGCACCCGCGGCACCGTGTTCGTCCGGCCCGAGCTAGTCGTGGAGATCGCCTTCGACGGCATTCAGACGTCCACTCGCTATCCGGGTGGAGTCACGCTGCGGTTCGCCCGCGTTCTGCGCTATCGCGACGACAAGACAGCCGCCGAAGCCGACACCCTCGACGCCGTTCGGGCGATCGGCGGACTGGACGTTTCAGCTCCCACCTAACATGGCGGGATGCCTGCCGAGGAGAGCTCTTCAGAACCGGCGCGGACCACTCGCTCCGGCGCCGTGGACCGGCGTCGGGCACGCTCCGCGGAGATCATCGCCGCGACCAGGGCGTTGTTCGACGCTCGGGGTGTCCGCGACGGCCGGATCGAGGACATCGCCAAGGCCGTCGGGATCAACCGGGCGATCATCTACCGGCACTTCTCCGGCAAGGAGGAGCTGTTCGCGCTGACCCTCGTCGGCTACCTCGACGAGCTGGTGTCCGAGCTGCGGTCGGCCGACGACCCTGACCGGTCCGCGACCGAGCGGCTGCGCCAGATCAGCGCGGCGTTCCTCGACTTCGGGGAGCGCTATCCGGCCTTCGTCGACTGTGCGCTGACCCTGCTGCGCCGTCCCGGCGACGAGCTCATGCACGAGGTCAACGAGGGATCGATGGTCCAACTCGGCCGCAGCCTGGCTCGGTGCCTGCGAGTCCTGATCGACGTCATCGAGGCCGGCGTCGAGAGCGGCGAGTTCAAGGTCGCCAATCCCGACCTGCTGGCCAACGTCCTCTACACCCAGGCGCTCGGCGGACTTCAGCTCGCCCGGCTGCGCCTGCTCGTACGCGAGGCGAATCCCGACGTGCCCGACGTGGCCCCGGTCTCGGCCGACGAGGTCAAGCGCTACCTCGTCGAGGCGGGCGTGGCGATCGCTCGCGGCTAGCGCTCCAGGATCGCCGTCACGCCCTGACCACCGGCAGCACAGATCGAGATCACGCCACGACCACCGCCGCGCTCGGCGAGCAGCTTCGCGAGCGTCGCCACGATCCGGCCGCCGGTGGCCGCGAACGGATGACCCGCCGCGAGCGACGACCCCGCGACGTTGAGCCGCTCCCGGTCAATCGCGCCGAGCGGTGCGTCGAGACCGAGGCGCTGGGTGCAGAAGATCGGGTCCTCCCAGGCCTTCAGCGTCGCCAGCACCTGCGAGGCGAACGCCTCGTGCATCTCGACCAGGTCGAAGTCGCCGAGCTTCAGGCCGGCCCGGTCGAGCATCCGTGGCATCGCGTACGCCGGCGCCATCAGCAGCCCTTCGCTGCCGTTGACGTAATCGACCGCCGCGGTCTCGTAGTCGGTGAGGAAGGCCAACGGCTCCCAGCCTCGTGCCTTGGCGTAGTCCTCCGACGCCAGCAGCACCGCCGACGCCCCGTCGGTCAGCGGCGTCGAGTTGCCCGCGGTCATCGTGGCGGTCTGGCCGCGGCCGAAGACCGGCTTGAGTGTGGCGAGCTTCTCGATCGAGCTGTCCGGGCGCAGGTTCTGGTCCCGTGCCAGCCCGAGGTACGGCGTGACGAGGTCGTCGAAGAAGCCGCGGTCGTACGCGGTGGCGAGATTGTGATGCGACGCCACGGCGAGCTCGTCCTGCGCCGTCCGGTCGATCTCCCACTCGAGCGCGGTCAGCGCGGCCGACTCCCCCATCGACAGGCCGGTGCGCGGCTCGGCGTTGCGCGGGACCGACGGCACGACATGGCTCGGCCGGAGCTTCGTGAGGGAGCGCACCCGACCCGTCACGGATCGGGCCCGATTGGCCTCGAGCAGACCTTGCGCAGGCCCTCGTTGATCGCGATCGGCGCGTCCGACGTGGTGTCGCTCCCGGCGGCGATCCCGACCTCGATCCGGCCGAGCGCGATCTTGTCGGCCACCGCGATCGCCGCCTGCAGCCCGGTGTCGCAGGCCTGCTGGATGTCGTACGCCGGGGTCGTCGCCGCCAGTGTCGAGCCGAGCACCGACTCGCGGGCCAGGTTGTAGTCGCGAGAGTGCTTCAGCACGGCACCGGCGACCACCTCACCCAGCTGCTCGTCGGCCAGGTCGTACTTGCCGGCCAGACCGTCCAGTACGGCGATCAGCATGTCCTGGTTCGACGCGTTGGCGTACGCGCCGTTCGACCGCGCGAATGGGATCCGGTCGCCCCCCACGATCGCGACCCGTCGAGGGAATCGCACACTCGCCGCAGACTTGGAACGGGTAGCCATTGTGGACTCCTTGTGGACGCTGGATGTAACCACAAGTTACAGTCGAAATGCCGCATTCAGATACTACCGGTATGCGAGAGATGGGACACAGCCCGAATGAGTGACCGGTACCAGTCGTTGGCCAACACCTCCGTCGGCCGGATCGTGGTCAAGAACCTCGGTCTGCCCCAGCCGCAAGAGCTCGACCGCTATCGCGACGCGGCACCGCTGGTCGACGGCCCGGTCCTGCTCGGCTCGTCGCCGGGCGGCGCGTTGCGGCCGGTCGTCGCCAAGCAGCTCGAGACACTGGGGATCGACTGTCGCGACGAGCGAAACGACGACGACCGGTTCCGGGGGCTAGTCTTCGACGCCACCGGCATCGACTCGGTCTCGGGCCTCGCCGGACTCCAGGCATTCTTCACGCCGGTGCTCCATTCGCTGCGGACCTGTCCACGGGTGCTGGTGCTCGGCATGCCACCGGATGCGGCCAGCTCGGAGGGCGCCGCCATCGCACAGCGGGCGCTCGAGGGCTTCACCAGGTCGCTCGCGAAGGAGATCGGCCGGGGCGGGACCGTCCAGCTGATCTACGTCGCCCCGGACGCCGCCGGGAGCCTGTCGTCGACACTCGCGTTCTTCCTCTCCCCCAGGTCCGCCTTCGTCTCGGGCCAGGTGATCCGGGTCGGCACCGGCGGTCTCGCCGACGCGGCGGACGCCGCCGATCCGACGCAGCCGCTGGCGGGCAAGGTCGCGTTAGTGACCGGCGCCTCGCGCGGCATCGGTGCTGCGATCGCCCAAGTCCTGCACCGTGACGGGGCGTCGATCGTCGGCCTGGACGTGGCGGCGGCCGCCGAGCCGCTGCACACCCTGATGAAGCAGCTCGACGGCACGTCCCTGCTCCTCGACGTCACGGCGCCCGACGCACCACAACGGATCGGCGCCAAGCTCACCGACCTCCGCGGCGGCGTCGACGTGGTCGTACACAACGCCGGCATCATTCGCGACCGCCGGCTGGCGAACATGGACGCCGAGCGCTGGTCGTCGGTGCTCGAGGTCAATCTGGCCGCGCCGCAGCGCATCACCGACGAGCTGCTCGACCAAGGAGTCGTTCGCGACGGAGGCCGGGTGATCGGCGTGGCGTCGATCGCCGGGATCGCCGGCAACCTGGGGCAGACCAACTACGCGACCTCGAAGGCCGGTGTGATCGGCCTGGTCCAGACGATCGCGCCACGTGCGGCGGCCCGTGGGATCACGACCAACGCGGTGGCGCCGGGCCTGATCGACACGGACATGATGGCGAAGATCCCGCTGCCGACCCGCGAGGTGGCCCGGAGGATGAACTCCCTGAGCCAGGCCGGCCTGCCGGTCGACGTCGCCGAGACGATCGGGTGGCTCGCCGACCCGGGATCGGGCGCGATCACCGGCAATGTCGTACGCGTGTGCGGCCAGAGTCTGATCGGAGCATGACGATGATCTCGGACGAGCCGCGCAACCGGAGGGTCTACGACGGGGCGCCGTGGACGACACCGCTGCTGGCCAAGGCAGCGCTGCCGGCGGTGCCCCTACTCAATCGGCTGCCCGGCCTTCGCCGCCGAGCCGCCGAGGTTCCGGAGCTGGCGCTCGAGCGGCACGGCGTGGAGATCGACCTGGACCAGCTCGCGGCGTACGCCGACGTGTGTCAGTTCAACCTGTCGGACGTGCTGCCGATGACGTACCTGCAGCTGCCGGCCTTCTCCTTGCAGCTCGCGCTGATGACCGACCAGGACTTCCCGTTCCCAGCGATCGGCATGGTCCACGTCGCCAACACGATCACCCAGCATCGACCCGTCCACGTCGAGGAGTCCTTCGATCTCGCGGTCCACGCCACGGCGCTGCGGCCGCATCCCAGGGGTCGGCTGATCGACATCATCACGACCGCGACCGTCGGCGACGAGCTGGTCTGGCGGGAGACCACCACGGTGCTCCGGCGGCGCGGCGGCACCCCCGCCATGGCCGATCCGCTCCCGCTGCGCGACGTCGACCCGCCAATCGGGCCGACCCGCTGGCTGCTGCCGGCCGACCTGGGTCGCCGCTACGCCGCCGTGTCCGGCGACCACAATCCGATCCACCTCTACGCGGCGACCGCGAGGGCGTTCGGCTTCCGGCGACAGATCGTGCACGGCATGTGGACCAAGGCCCGCTGCCTGGCCGCGATTCAAGGGCGGCTGCCGGGCGCCTGCACCGTCGAGGTGGTCTTCCGCCGTCCGATCACACTGCCCGGGTCGGTGCGGTTCGGGAGCGTCGACGACGACGGCCGGCTCACGTTCGGGGTCACGGCGATCCGCGACGCGGCGCCGCATCTGGTCGGTGTCGTCACGCCCCACTAG
>DATFRX010000259.1:0-12292 GCA_035262905.1 Nocardioidaceae bacterium | reverse complement strand
CGCCGAATGCTCGGCGGCTTCGGCATCGGCCGGGTCGCGAACGCGCGGACCGTACGGTCGCAGCTGATCGGTGGCATGACGATGGGGCTGTCGATGGCGCTGCACGAGGAGGGCGTGATGGATCCGCGGTTCGGCGACTACGCCAATCACGATCTGGCCGGCTACCACATCGCGAGCAACGCCGACGTACCAGACATCGACGTCTTCTGGGTCGACGAGCGCGACGACGAGCTGGGTCCGCTCGGTGGCAAGGGCGTCGGCGAGATCGGGATCGTCGGCACTGCGGCCGCCATCGCGAACGCGGTGTGGCATGCCACCGGAGTACGCCAGCGCGATCTGCCGATCCGACCGGACCGGGTGCTGCAGGCACCCTGACATCGGCTGCCCGCCTCGGTTTTGCGCACTCGTTGTTGGTGCGGCGCTCTCGGCACCAACAACAAGTGCGCAAAAGCGCGTCAGTGTTGAAGTCGGCGCTCCCAGAAGATCTCGTCGTGCCACTCGCCCTGCAGGAAGATGTGCGCGTGTGCGATGCCGTAGGACGTGAAGCCGTTCTTGCGGAGCACGCCGTGCGACGGCAGGTTCTCGACCCGCGTATGCGCCTCGGCCCGGTGCAGGCCGAGCTGCTCGGTCATCAGCCGCAGCACCAGTCCGACCGCCCGACTGGCGTGGCCCCGGCCCTGATGGGTCGTCGCGATCCAGTAGCCGAGGAAGCCCTTGCGGAACGGCTCGCCGAGGATCGTGCTCACCGTCACCTGCCCGATCACCTCGCCGTCGGCCAGGACCACGCCGGGCCACCGGCTGCCGCGGCGATGGTCGGCCAGTAGCTCGTCGATTCGGGCCCGCTGCCCTTCCGGAGTGAAGTAGGCGTCCGGACGGGCCGGCTCCCACTGCGCCGATGCCTCGCGGTCCCGCGCCTGGTGAGCGGCGAGCGCCTGGGCGTCGGCGAGGTCGATCAGCCGGATCTCGGTGTCGGCGGTCGGCATGCGTCGGTCCCTCCAGGCGGTGTCGTACGCCGTCGGCCCTCGATCGTACGACCGACCGTACTGGCACTAGCGATAGCCAGTCATGATGCGATCGCCAGCGAGAAGGCGTGGCTGACGGCATCGCGACACTGGCGTGCAGAACGGAGATTGCCGGTCTGATGCTGAAGTGAGATGTCCCAGTCGGACGGGATCCAAGAGAAGTCGTGTGTCGCGAGCGGCCTTCCGGTCGCGGCGCCGAACAGCTCCGCCGCCTCTTTGTCGAGGGCACCCAGGGTGGCGAGTCCCGCGAGATCGTAGAGATCCCGAGCAGCATGCCGGTCGACCCAGGCGAGCGTCTTCATCGCCGCGAATGCCGCCAGTGTCGGCACTGTGAGGACGGTCTCTGGTACATCGCGATATCGACGTACGAGATTTCTTCGCTCGGTCGGCATCTCATGCCAGCCCTGGCGGTCGACATCCAGAAGCTGGATCCGTACCACTGGACCGTCCGGAGCCACGAGTCGCGCGGACGCGACTCCCCGTGATTCGCGGAGACTTGGACTCCACGAGACACCCGGATACTCGCGTCGCAGCTGACGCGGCAGCTCCCGATCGACCCGCTCAGCGGCGGCTCGTCGATCCCTGGTCATGAGGTCGATGTCCTCTGACAGCCGTCCGTCCGGAAGATGCGTCCAGGACAACGCCGTTCCGCCAATGAAGGTGAGGCCCGCGATGTCCATGCGGGCAAGGGCCGCGAGCCCATGTCCGATGAGATGGTCGCGTCTCACCTGGTCTTCGGCGACCCGAAACGTCGCGACGACCTGCCTCAGATCTCGCGGATCAAGCATTGTCGTCCTCGATCAGAGCTCTGGCGCGGACTGCGCCGGCGCGCTTGCGCTGCTGCCCGGCGAGCTGGTCGACGAGGTCCCAGTCGACCGTGGACCCAAGAGACCGAATCGCTTCGTCGACGACCGCCTGCTCGGCGAGGCGCCGGCCGCGCGCTGTCGCGAGGTCGAGGAGGGTCTGCTCGGCCGTTGTCGTCCAGCCCGGTCCAAGCTCGGTGTCGGTGCGTTGAAGGTCGAGCGAGGCGACATCGCGTTTGACGAACAAGATATGCCCGCCGAGCACGTTCAGGTCCGGCCGCTGCTTCGGGACGGCGACGATGGCCGAGGCGATCTCGCGTGGGATCGCGCCGAGCCGGCGGGCCGCGCTGACGTGGACGAGTGCCGCGTCATCGATCCCGTAGTCGGCCTGGGCGATCCCTAGTCCAGCCGCATGGATGTCGGGCCGCCAGATCGCGTCGCCGATTCGGTGCTGCGGGACTCGAGCGTAGTAGCCCGTCGCGAGCCGGAGCAGCAGTCCGGCGCGGGCCAGCCTCCGAAGGTCGGCCCGTGGGTTCGTATAGACGTGCGCGACATCGCGCGGCCGTATCACCCCCGGGCTGAGCCGAGCCAGCTCCGGTGGTAATCCTGTCGCGTGTTCGGCGATATGTATCACCTCCGTAGTCTTTTACACTACACTTGTCGTACTGAAGAAGGGTACGACGGTCAGAGGATGCCGGCGACGCGGGCCGGCTCGGCGTAGGCGGCGGCGAGCGAGTCGATGGTCTCGTGGGCGTTGAGGCCGCTCGGGTTGGGCACTACCCAGAGCTCTGCGCTCGCGATCGACTCGGGCTGGCGACCGGCCGAAGCCCTCGGACGCTCGAACGCCACGCGGTAGGCGGTCACGCCGGCGACGGCGACGACCCCGGGGCGCACTCGCTCGACGAGCGACTCGAGTCGGGCCGCGCCGGCGCGCAGGTCTGTTATCGGGATCTCGGCTGCCCGGGCGGTCGCCTGCTCGACCAGGTTCGTGATGCCGATGCCGCGGGCGACCAAGTAGGCCCGGTCGTCGTCGGTCATGCCCGCCGAGGGGTCGATCCGCCGGTCGATGATGCCGGCGCGCAGCAGCGCCGGATAGAAGCGATTGACCGGGTGCGCGAAGTGCGTCTTGGTGGCGGCGGTCCACAGGCCCGGGTTGATGCCGACGAACAGCAGCCGAACGTCGGGACCGAGCAGGTCGGGAACGGTCGCGCCGCGATAGGACGCGAGCTCGGCGCGGGTGAATCGGGCCACGAGGCGCAGCATGGCAGGTCGGCCGCTTATCCACAGATTGCGTCGACGGGGTGTCGCGGCGATCGGCCGATTGCCACGCTGACGGGCATGCCGAAGTCTCGAAGCCGCAGCTCCCGTCGTCCTCGTGACCATGCCCGAGCGCGAAGGCGAGTTCGTGTCGGCCGATCCGGATGCCCGCGTGGCGTCGAGCCGGGCCGGTGGCAGGCCGTGCTCGCCGAGGCGCAAGGCGATGCCGCGACCGCAGGCCGGCTGCTGTCCGAGTGCGAGAGCGAGGACGACGACCTGCATCGGGCAGACCTGGCCGCGATGGAGCGCCACTGGGACCACGCGCCGCCGTGGTTGGTCGGCCGCTGGATCACTCGGCAGGCCTTGCGATGGATGCGGCTGCGTGGTGATCGGCGCTACGCGCAGTCCCTGCTGCTGTGCCTGCAGGGCACGTACTGGTCGCAGGCCGATCTCACGGTCGGCGATCTGCCGGCTGCCTACGCCAAGGTCCTGGCGGACGACTGGGTCACTCGCGAGCTCGCGCTCTACGGGCACAGGGTGCTCGACGAGTTCATCGACGAGATCGCCGACCCGCGTCTGGTCGAGGCGGCCGGAAGCATTCGGTCGTGGAGCCGGATGCCGTTGCGGCCGTATGAGCTCGCCGACGGCGACGACGACAGCCTCGTGGTCTGCGACCTCGTGACGGGCTGTCGGCATGAGGTGTTCGACCTCGGCACGGGCGGCTTCTATCCGATGGGATCGGAGGTCCTCGGTCGCCTGGTGCCGGTCGGCGACGAACTGTGGATGTTCGAGACCCTGCCGCTGCTGATCGACCGTCGCACGTCGGCCGACATCGCGTCCGCGCTGCCGCCGCATCACGCGAACCCGCTGCCGTGGGCTCCGCTGCTCACCAGGGCGATCGACCAGGGCCGGCTGCCGCGGATGCTGGGCGCCGGACTGCGGACGCCCGTCATCGACGACATCCCCGTGCTCGAGCTGCCCGACGGCGAGTGGGAGCCGCCGCCGGACCGGCGATGGAACGAGCTGGTCGCGGCCGGTCTCGACGACGAGATGGCCGGCTGGGTGCAGGTGCTCGAGGAGGCGCTCACCATGTTGCCGCGGCAGCCGGCCGCGCTGCGGACGGTGGTCGACTCGCTCGATCGGGTCCTGACGTCGGAGACCGCGATGACGGTCGTGCGCGACCTGCTCACCGGCAGCGAGATCGCCGCCGGCTGGGACGTCGTGGCGCGGCATGCCGACGGCGAGCTTCAGCGCACCTGCGCCGACCTGGCCGCCACCGCCCGAGAGTGTGGGTGAGCGGTCGTGGTGACATTGCGTCTGGTCACCGGCGACGAGCCGCCAGGCCCTCCGGCGCAGCCGCGGTTGGGGGAGTGCCTGGCCTGCTTCGTCGACCGGATGACGACCGCCTACGGCTGCTCCGATCAGCTGACTTGGGTCGGGATCTGGCGGGATCAGCGGGCTCCGCGCGCGACGGCGCTGGAGCGGCGGTTGCGATCGCGGGGTGGCTACTGCGACTGCGAGGTGCTGATCAACGTCTTCGCGCGCCGAGCGGAGTCTGCCGATCAGCCCCGGTGTCTCGGAGCACGCCGGGGCTCGACCAGGCCCTGCGGGCACTGGACCTGATCGACGCTTCGCCAGCGTCATGTCGTCAGGCATGCTGCTTCGGGATCAGGTCGTCGGCGGCGAAGACCCGCAGCGCCTCGTCGGTCGCCAGATGCATCGGCTGCAATCGCACCCCGACCCGGACCGCAGCGGCGGCCAGCGCTCTGGCCCAAGAGCGATCGCTGTCGGTCATCCGTGCCGAACCCGGTCGCGACAGCAGAAACGCGACGCTGCCGTGCTCGTCGACGGCCCGAAGCGAGTCGCGGCAGATCTCCAGCAGGCTGTCGAGCCGCAGCCCGTCGGGCAGCCGTGGCAGCTCTCCCACCTGATTCAGCTGCGACGCCATCCGGCCGCCGTCGGTCACGAGGCCGAACCACAGCAGCCGACGGGAGAAGCCGAGCTCGCCCATCAGCGCTCGCCAGTGACGATAGAGGTCGTGGGGAGTCTGGATCGGTGGCATCTGGTCGGGTGGCCGCAGCGGCGGGATCTCGTCGTCCATGCCCGGGGACAGTAGGCGCGCCCGGCGATCCGTTGGCGCTATCCACAGCCTCGATCGCGTGATCGAACGACCGACCCGCGCAACGGCCGAGGCGACCCGGCTAGCGGGCGAGCTTGTGGAGCTGGTCGTCGCGTACGGCGGCGACTCCCGAGCCGTGCACCAGAGTGATCCGGGCCGGCTGCCGACGCCGTGGGTAGCGCGACAGCGTGATCACGATCGCGGACGCGAGTGCGAGTGTCGCGGCGGCGGCCAGCGGCTGGTCGGCGATCGCGCTCCACCACGGCTGGTCCGCGTCGGTCGCGATCAGACCACTGACGCCGACCAGACCGGCGCGGACGAACGTACGCCAGGCGGCCGGCTCCAGCTCGGTCACCATCGCGTACCCGGCGTAGACAAGGAGTCCGATCCCGATCAGGGCACTGCCGACCGCGGACAGGTCAGCCGTGGGAGCGAACAGCAGTCCGACCCCGACGGTCCAGGTCGCGATCGCCGCGGTTCGGATCGCGAGGGCGGTCAGGCGTACGTCGCGGATCAGGTGGTTCAGCGCGGTCGTGGCGACGCGTCGTGGCTCCAGATTGCTGAGCAGGCCACCGCCGCCCCACCAGACGAACACGGCACCGAGGACCAGGGGAGTGAGCTCCGCAATCAGCGTCATCGTCGGTCCGGCTCAGCCGTCGCGGTCCGATCGACGGAGGCTGCGAATCCGACGCAGACGGGCGAAGCTCATGGCCATGATGGACTCCCTGGTGCTTGACGGTGAGGTCCCTCCCGAGACCCAGATGCAGGCTGTCGCGATTCGGACGAATGCGTCAAGATGAACGTCACTGAACGTAGCCGGTTTTTACGTTTGGTTCGTACGGCAGCGTGAGACGTGGTGACAGGCTGGGCGAATCGGCGGTATTCGGACGGCCCGGTCGGCGATGGTGAGACCGCGCGGAAGTATGGTGTGCCGGTCGGTGATGGGTCAGGAGGGCGGCGATGAGGCTACGTGCCGTGGCGGCAGGTCTGGTGGCCGCCGTCTGCCTCGGTGGGTGCGGCACGGCGTCCGATCTGGTCGGAGCCGAGTCGAGTCCCAGTGGGCCCGAGCGACCGGCCGAGACGACCGATCCGACCACGCCATCGCCCTCTGACTCGCCGACGCCGTCGACCGCGCCGACTGAGGACTCCGACGGGCGGCCGCTGAAGCAGCTGCCGCATGTCGTCGGCGAGATGGACTACTTCGCCAGCCCGTCGCACAACATCGGCTGCGCCATCACCGACAGCATGGTGCGCTGTGACATCCGCGAGAAGTCCTATCGCGAACCCGCCCAGCCGGCCTCTTGTTCGCTCGACTACGGCCAGTCGCTCGCGGTCGGTGCGGACGGGCCCGCGCAGTTCGCCTGCGTCGGCGATACGGTGCTCGGCTCCCACCAGATCCTGCCCTACAACTCGTCGACCGAGGTGGGGGACTTCGGCTGTACGAGTCGGGAGACCGGCATGACCTGCTACAACCTGACCACTCGCCACGGCTTCCTGATCTCGCGCGAGATCGTCAACGTCTTCTAGCGGAGCGGCATCAGACCACGTCGCGCCGGCGCATCGTCCACCACGCGATCGCGACTCCCACGACGAGGTAGACGCCCAGCGTCATCAGGGCCCGGCCTTCGCCGACGGCATCGGTGACTCCGGGCGTCGGGTCGACGGAGCGGTTCACGATGACCGAGTTGATCAGCGAGCCCGCGTTGACGCCGGGCAGCACGTCGCGCACCGGCTTCAAGGCGTCGAGGACGGAGTCGGCCATCGCGGTCACGAGGTTCTCGACGCCGAGCACCCACACGACGCCGAGTCCGATCGGCAACGCGATGCCGCGCAGCGTGACGCCGAGTGCCGCGCCGAGAACGGCCCAGGTGAACAGGATCAGCCAGCCGAAGGCGAAGCCCTGCGCCAGATCGACCAGGCTCGGCCAGTTCATCGCCCGGTCCTCGCCGAGCGCGATGGTCGCGGACGCGATGGCGCCGAGGCTGAACATCACGAGCAGTCCGACGAACACCGCGACGGCCAAGGCGGCGAGCTGCCCGAAGAGTACGGTCGCGCGGCCGGCTCGCTGGGTCAGCATCGTCTTGACCGTGCCCCAGCCGTACTCGCTGCCGAACATCAGCGCGCCGAGCACCAGCGCGAGTGCCCCGGCGAAGACGGCGAAGCCGCTGATCGTATTGGCGACCAGCTGATCGGGCAGGGTGCTGGCGAGCTGCTGCTGCGGCGTCGCGCCGTCTGACATGCCGCCACCGCCGCCACTGGAGTAGGACAGGTACGGGATGAGGTAGGCGAAGATCAGGTTCAGGATCGCCGCGGCGGCGAGCAGTACCCAGGCAGCCGGGCGCCGGGCCAGCTTGAGCAGCTCGGCGGCGGCCGTACTCAGCACGGGACTAGACATGGTTCAGCTCCGGTTCCTGTGTGATCTCGAAGAAGACGTCCTCCAGCTGGCGCTCGGCGCGGCGCAGCTCGGTGACAGCGACCCCGGCCTCGACCAGGGTCCGATTGACCAGTGCGGTGTGCCGCTCGTCGATCCGGACGTAGAGCCTGCCCTCGGCGGTGTGGACGCCCTCGACCTCGGGCATCGCCTCGAGTCGCTCGCGGGCCACGTCGGACGGCGTCGCGGCGACGACCAGCTCGGCGTCGCCACGCAACTCCTCGACGGTGCCCTCGGACACGATCCGACCGTGGTTGATGACCGCGACCCGGTCGCAGATCTGCTGCACCTCGCCGAGCAGGTGGCTCGACAGGAGCACGGTGCGGCCCTCGGTGCCGAGCTCGCGGATCAGGCGGCGCATGTCGCGCATGCCGGCCGGGTCGAGCCCGTTGGTCGGCTCGTCGAGCACGATCAGCTCGGGGTCCTTGAGCAGCGCGGCTGCGACGCCGAGGCGCTGCTTCATGCCGAGGGAGTAGGTCGAGTACTTGTCGTCGGCCCGGCCCTCGAGCTCGACCGTACGCAGCACGCGATCGACTCGCTCGTCGATCTCGCGCGGCGGCACGGCGGCGTACCTCGCGACGACCCGGAGGTTGTGCCGACCCGACAGGTACGGGTAGAACGCCGGTCCCTCGATCAGCGAACCGACTCGCGCCAGCGACGCCGGCGTGCCGGGCGGTTGGCCCAGCACGCCGATGTCGCCGGACGTCGGGGCGATCAGACCGACCAGCATCCGCAGCGTCGTGGTCTTGCCGGCGCCGTTCGGTCCGAGGAAGCCGTACACCTCGCCGCGCCGGACCGACATGCTGATCCGGTCGACGGCGATCAGGTGACTGCCGTACCGCTTGGTCAGGTCGCGTACCTCGACGACGAGCTCGGACCGAGTCATCAGCTCTGGTCCTTCAGGACGGCGAGGCGGTTCTTGTACTCCTGCTCGTCGATCTCACCGTTGGCGTAGCGCTCGGCGAGCCGGGCCTCTCCGGACCGCATGCCGTAGCGGGCCCAGTGCCGACGGCGCAGGATCACGATCGTGGTGATGATCGCGCCGACGATGAGCAGCCAGGTGATCGGGAAGATCGGCCACCAGGCGCCCGGGCCGTCCCAGTGGTCGTTGTCGGCCAGCTGGACGGTCGAGGGGCTGGCGGCGAGGGTGGTGATCGCGGACATGTTGGGTTCTCTCCTTGACGGCGATGTTTCATTCGACGTGTTCGATCGTCGTCTCGGAGCGGGCGAAAAACGTCGGCCTGGCGGAGACACTTGAGGTACGCCCGGCGGCGTACTCGGGAGCCCCGCTGGCGGTTTTGCGCGGTAGTTGTTGGTGGGCGGGCGGTGGCACCAACAACAAGTGCGCAAAACCGAGTCAGGGCACGGGCGTCAGGCCGACCAGCCCGGCCGGACCAGCCCGGTCTCGTACGCGAGGACGACCAACTGTGCCCGGTCGCGGGCGTGCAGCTTGATCATGGCGCGGCTGACATGGGTCTTCGCGGTCGCCGGACTCATGACGAGCCGGTCGGCGATCTCGTCGTTGGACAGGCCCTCACCAACCAGGGCGACGACCTCGCGCTCGCGTTCGGTCAGCGGGTCGAGCTTGCGGGTCGGAGCCGTCTCGCGACTGCGCGACGCGAACTCGGCAATCAGCCGCCTGGTGACTCCGGGCGACAGCAGTGCATCGCCGCGGGCGACGGCGCGGACCCCTTGGAGCAGCTCGGTGGGCTCGGTGTCCTTGACCAGGAACCCGCTGGCGCCGATCCGGACCGCCTCGAACACGTACTCGTCGAGGTCGAAGGTGGTGAGGATGACGACCTTGGTGTCCGACAGGGTGTCGTCGGCCGCGATCGTACGGGTGGCGGCGAGCCCGTCGAGCTCGGGCATCCGGATGTCCATGAGTACGAGGTCGGGCCGCTGGGTCTTGACGACGTCGACCGCCTCGCGCCCGTTGGCCGCCTCACCGACGACCTCGATGTCGTCCTGGTCGTCGAGCAGCGCGCGCAGTCCGGCCCGGATCAGGGCCTGGTCGTCGGCCAGCACCACGCGGATCATGCCGGTGCCTCCGCGGTCGATTCCTCGAGCGGCAGCCGGGCCGTGACACGCAGACCGCCGGCCGGAGCCGCCTCGATCGTCAGGGTGCCGCCGAGCGAGGTGGCACGCTCGCGCATGCCGCGCAGCCCGCTGCCTTCGTCGATCGCGTCGATGCGGCCGCCACCGGAGCCGTCGTCCTCCACCTGGACCGTGAGCATGTCGGCACCGTAGTCCAACCGCAGCTCGGCCTCGCGGGCGTCGGCGTGCCGGACGATGTTGGTGATCGCCTCCTGGACGATGCGGACGGCGGCGAGCTCGACGGCGGTCGGGAGCGTACGGACGTCGCCGCTGGTCGACTTGTGCAGCGTCAGGCCGGCGTGGCCGGTGCGCTCGACCAGCTCGTCGAGCGTCGCCAGTGTCGTCGTGGGCGACCGCGGTGCGGTGTCGGCCTCGTCGCGGAGCACACCGACCAGCGAACGCAGCTCCGACAGGGCCTCCTTGCTGGCGTCCTTGATCGCGGCCAGTGCGGTCTCCACCTGTTCGGGCTTGCGGTCGACCAGGTGCAGGGCGACGCCGGCCTGGACGTTGATCAGCGAGATGTGATGGGCGACGACGTCGTGCAGCTCGCGGGCGATCCGCAGCCGCTCCTCGTTGGCCTGGCGGCGAGCGGTCTCGGCCCGAGCCTGTCGCCCCGCGACGACCCGCTCCCGACGGACCCGGGCGAACTCGGCGCCGATCAGCACGACCAGCGCCCAGGCGCCGAAGCCGGCGGCGGCGCCCCACGACCACGGCTCGTCGCGGAACTCGCCGCGCAGCGCCAGATGCCCGACGTAGACGGTGCCGAGCGCGAGCCAGGCGGCCCAGCGGTGTCCCAGCATGACGGCCGCCACGACCGCGACGACCAGGCTGATCATGATCGGGCCGTACGGATAGTTGCGCAGCAGGTAGCCGAGCGTGCCGAGCGCGACGAACCACACCACCGCGACCGGATGGCGTCGCAACCCGAGCAGCGACAGGGGGACCGCGATCGCCAGCGCGATGGCCAGCACGTCGAGACCGCGGCGGCCCGTCGCACCGTGAGCGGCGCCGAAGGTCCCGACCACGGTGAACGCCGTGAGCACTAGGGGACCCACGATGGCGAGGATCGGGCCTCGCGGCGGCCCGTCCAGGGGGCCCTGGCGCCAGGTTTCTGTCGTCACGTCTGCACGGTAGGCCAGCCGGACGCCTGCGTCATCGACCGGCGGCGGCAGCTGTGACTACTCCGCAGGGAGTAGGTCCGAGGCTCGCTTCTCCAGTCGCCACCAGGCCTCTTCGTACTCGGCAACGTCGCGAGCGGCGAGCTCCTGGGCCCACCGATGCGCCCGGCCGAAGGTGAAGACGGCGGCCCCTGCCTCAGGGTCGCGTGACAGACGGCGCAGCCACTGGCGCAGGACGACCATGTCCTGGTGGTGGCCGAGCATGTCCTGGATCGCCTCCGACTTGCGGGACAGCCGCTCGATCTCGGGGCCGAGCTCGGGGGCAGCGATGTCACACGCGTAGCGCAGCCGCTTGGCCGCCTTGCGTACCTCGTGCAAGGCCACGTCTCGGTTGCGCGGCTCGGCGACGGCGACCGCCTCAACCCGTCGCTGGATCCGCCGCCACGGCTTGGCCACGCGCTTCGGCAGCACCTTGGTCGCCGGACGGGCGGCCTTCTCAGACCAGGGCGGGTCGGCGACGAAGGCCTCCAGCCGCTCCCGGAGCGCGAGATAGCGCGGATCGTCCAGGGCCGCCAGTGCCGCGGCTCGAGCCGGGTCGGCCGCCTCCTTCAGGCGACGCTTGGGGAGCATCCGGACCGGCCCGGCGATCAGCGACCGCGGCTCGGCGGCGATGGCCTCGGCCAGATGTTCCTCGACCACTTCGAGGTCACGCGCCGGGCTGAGCTCCCGGGCGAACCAGGTCAATTCGGCCTGAAGTTCGCGCGCCTGCTCGGCGTCGAGGAGCTTGCGATAGACGGCGAGTGCGGTACGCAATCGCCGAGTCTCGACTCGCATCTGGTGGATGCCGTCGGGGTCGTCGGCTCGGACTTCGGCTTCTCTTACGGCCAGTCGCTCGGCGTGCTCCCGAAGGTAGGGCCAGAGCACATCGCCGGCGCTTAGCGACTTGTCTGCGTGGCTTCCCATCAGGCAAGCCTCTCACGACCTGGTCGTTTGGCGTTGGTCACGTCGATGACCTCAGGCCATCCCAGAGGGACTAGGCGACCTCGGTCTCGTCGTCGAAGCGCACCGGCCCAGGGTGAGTTCCGGCGCCGTCGAGTCCGGCGTGATCGATGTGATCGATGATGCTTCGCACCTTCGCGCGGTCGGTCTCGGCGCACTCGATGAGGAGCCGGCTGCGTACCGGCCCCAGGTCGAGTACGGAGACAAACCCCTCGGCGGCAAGTGCCGCGATCAGCACTGCGGGATCCCGTCCGTGCGGAACGGCGTAGGTGACCGTCGGGACGTCGGGGGACCGTAACCGGGCCTCGGTCCGCGCCCCGGCGTACGTCCAGTTCCGCAGCGCCAGCATGAACACGAGTCCGACCGCGAGAAGTCCGGCGAGCAGCATGATGGGGACGATGATGATCATGACTCCTCCAACCTGCGAGGTCGGCGCCGGAGACACCGCA
>DATFRX010000258.1:0-12556 GCA_035262905.1 Nocardioidaceae bacterium | reverse complement strand
GAATCCTTAAAGTTGAGTCGTTCTGACTAAACTCCGTAGGACCTCGCCTTGTTCCCGTCGGCCACCTCGACAACCCGGCTAGTTGTGATGTCCACCTAGTCCGACGCGGCGGGCACCTGTGGCTCGGTGAGGTCGACGTCGTCGAGACCGGGCTCGCCGTGCGCGTGCAGCTTGGAGGGCTCAACTCGCAATAGTCGGGCAATCCAGGCCGGAAGCCACCAGTTCCACCGGCCGAAGAGGACGACCAGCGAGGGAACGAGCACCGCGCGGACGATCGTGGCGTCGAGGAGGATGCCGACACCGAGACAGGTGGCGAAGACCTTGATGTCCGTGCCCGGCGCGGAGGTCAACGCGGCAAAGGCGAAGAACAGGATCAAAGCCGCCGAGGTGACCAGCCGTCCGGTGCGTCCGATGCCGCGTACCACCGCCGCCTGGGTCGACCCGCTGCGGTCATACTCCTCGCGCATCCGGCTCAGGATGAAGACCTCGTAGTCCATCGACAGGCCGAACAGGAACGCGAAGATCAACGGCGGCAGCCAGAACGTCATCGCACCCGTGCCTTCTATGCCGAACACCGCCTGGGAGCCGTTGCCCTCCTGCCAGAACCAGGTGGCCAGCCCCATGACCGCCGCGAGGCTGATCAGGTTGAGGATCACCGCCTTGATCGGCAGCAGAATCGAGCGGAATGTCCGGGTCAGGAGGAGGAAGGTGATGAACGCGATCAGGGCGATGACATAGGGGAAGTTGTCGTAGACCGCGTGCCGGTAGTCGACGATCGTCGCGCCCAGCCCCGCCGTGCCGACGTAGCCAGGCAACGATTCCGTGGCTGCGGTCACTCGGTCGACCACCTCGACGGAGTTCGAGTTCACGGTCTCGTGGTCCGGGATGACGTCGACGGCCGTCCGCCCATCGGTGCCAGGCGCGTAGGGCACGGCCAGGCGGACCCCGTCGACCTTGGCTGCGGCCGCTGCTATGGACGACGCGTCGTTCTGGTTGTCGGCCAGCAGCACGATCGGAGACACAACGCCGGTGCCGACGTGCCCGTCGATCAGGGTCTGCAACGTGTGGTACGCGGGGGTCCCGGTGCCTTGGGAGGCAGTGCTGGACTGCCCGAACTGGATGTGCTGCAGGGGCGAGATGAAGATCGCGAGTATGACGATCGCTCCTCCGGCGTACAGCCACGGGCGTTTGACGATCATCCGGGCCCAGGCAGTCCAGCCGCGCGACGCGGTGCCTTCCTTGCGGATGCGCGGAATGTCCACCCGTGGACCGACGGAGCCAAGCATCGCCGGGAGCAGCGTCAGGACGACGGCGACGCTGCACAGCGGGATCAGCATGCCGCCGAAGCCCATGCTCCGCAGCAGCGGTACCGGGACCACGACCAGGGCGATCAGGCTGATGGCGACCGTCACACCCGACGCGAGTACCGCGTGGCCGGCGGTCCGCACCGAGATGCGTACTGCGTCCTGGTTGTCGTGTCCGTGCGCGATCTCCTCCCGCCATCGGGAGACCACGAGCAGCGAGTAGTCGATCGCCACCCCCAGTCCGACCAGCGCGATGAGGAACTGAACGACGAAGCTCACCTCCGTGAACGTGGTCAGGAGCAGCACGATGAGGAACGTCGTGAGGATCGAGACCGCGGCGATGAGGAGTGGGACCAGCGCAAGCAGGGACGCGAACACGAAGGCGAGCACGCCAAGGGCACCGAGCGCCCCGAGCAGCGTCTCCTCGAGCACGCTCGGCCCGCTGTTGTCTCCGCCGCCGGAGGCCAGCTGCGAGTAGCCGGTAAGCCCCCCGGTGAAGCCGTGCTGCTTGAGCTGGGCGTTGAATGTGTTCTCGATCCGCTTTTGATTGGGGTCGACGAACCCGTTGGGCTGTGGCTCGTAGATGACGCCGAACGTGGTCCGGCCGTCGCTGGTGATGAACCCCTGGTTATGGGTCTCGGAGTAGTCGACCACCCGGAGGGTCGGGATCTTTCGCAGGGCGTCGTACACCGCCCCGACGCCCGCGGCCGACCCCGTGATCGTCTGGCCCTGCGGGACCGTCACCACCGGGATGTACGCGGCCTGCGCGTTGGCGCCCTGGTAGGAGGCGATGATCTTCTGCTCGGTCTCGTATCCCTGCTGTCCGGGGAGGGCGAAGTCGTAGCTCAGCCGGTTCGGAACCGCGCCGGCCGCTGCAATCCCGGCCACGAACATGACGAACCAGAAGCCGAAGACCCACCGACGGTGAGCGAGTACGAAGGATGAAATCCGGTCCATCGGGACTCCCGAGATGAAGATCCATACCGCTTCGCGCACCAGTCAACGACGCCAGAGACGCTCACTCAAGCTGCCGCGGATTCGCCGCTTGCCCGACGCGCAGCAGCGAGCCGACCGAGACGTCGATACTGGTGGTATGCCGAGTCTCGGAGAACGGCACGGGTGGCGACGCCGTCCGGTTGGTGGCGCCGCCACGGTCGCGGTCACCGATGCGGTCGCGGAGGCGGTGGGGCAGACCCGCCGGGCGGACCCAGTGCTGCCGGGCACCGGCGGCCCCGCCGGCAACGCCCTTCTGACCGCGTGGACCGCGCTGGTGCTCCTGGTTGCCTCGGTCGCCGAGCTGCTGACCTTGGTCAACGTCAACGGCCTGCTTTCGTGGCACGTCGCCATCGGCGCACTGCTGGTCCCGCCGGCGTTGATGAAGACGACCAGCACCGGGTGGCGCACGGCGCGCTACTACACCGGCCACCCCCTCGTACCGGGAGGCTGGTCCGCCGCCCTTGCTGATGCGGCTGCTCGGTCCGCTCGTCGTGGTCTCGACACTGGGGCTCGCGGTGGCGCTGGTCCACGGGGACGGCAGCTGGGTACCGCCCACCACTAGCACCTCGGACCGACGCCGTCGAGCAATCGTCGGACCACGTTGAACGGGTCGCCAGGCCGGTCAGGGCAGTGGCAGGGTGGCGTGCACTCGTCCGCCGCCGGAGGTGCCGCCGGCGGTGACGGATCCGCCCAGTTCGGCGGCCCGCTCGCGCATCGAGGTCAAGCCGACCCCCGACTGCCACGCCGGGTCGGCCGTGCCGGTGTCGGTGATCTCGACCTCGAGCGTTCCGTCGCGGCGTGCGAGATGCACCGATGCGTCCGCGCCTCCGGAGTGACGGGCGGCGTTCGCCAGCGCCTCGACGACGATCCGGAAGGCCGCGACCTCGACCGCCGCG
This sequence comes from Nocardioidaceae bacterium, assembly GCA_035262905.1. Taxonomy (GTDB): domain Bacteria; phylum Actinomycetota; class Actinomycetes; order Propionibacteriales; family Nocardioidaceae; genus DATFRX01. The sequence continues at coordinate 9,360 of DATFRX010000258.1, read as the reverse complement.
GGCAGCTCAGTGAGCCGGTCGGCGTCCAGCTCGACTTGCAGCGGAGTGCCGTCAGGCCCGCAGAGCGTCGCCGCGTACTGTCGCAGGGCACCGAGCAGCCCGAGCTCGTCGAGCGCCGGTGGACGCATGCCGTAGACCAACCCTCGGATGTCCTCGATCGCGGTCACGGTCTCGAGCCGAAGCGCTCGCAGCAGCTGTTCGGCGGACTCCGGATCGTTGCGGACGAGATTGCGGGCGGCGTCGGTGGTGAAGGCGATGCCGGACAGCCGGGGGCCGAGGCCGTCGTGCAGATCGCGACGGAGGCGACGCCGCTCCTCCTCGATGGCGGCGATCGCTTGCCCACGGGATTCGCGCAGCTGACCGGCCAGTGCGCGGGCGCGCAGGGTCTGGGTGAGCAGCGGCGCGACCAGCTGCAATACGTGTTGGTCGCCGGCCGACAGGCTGAGATCGCCGGCCCGCAGGCCGACGACGAGGTCGCCGATCCGATCTGCGCCCTGACCGAGCGGCAGCCTTCGGGTGTGCGTGACCTCGACCCCCGAGGCGGCCACGGTCGTCCCGTCGATCCGTAGGGCGGCGTACGGCAGGACCAGGGCCTCTCGGATGGCGTCGAGCGCCGTCGCGGGATCGTCGCCGACGTAGCCGACAACCTGGGTCGCGGCACCGAGCGGATCAGGGCGGGCGCCGAACAACAGCTCGTCGACGACCCCGCGCAGCACCACTTGGAGCGGGTGAAACGTGGCTGCCGCCAGCGCGCCGATCACCGCGAGCGTGCCGACCGGAGGTACCTCGCCGCCGAGGATCTCGACCAGGGACTCGACCGACATGAAGACCGCGACGTATCCCACTGCAGCCGTCGCGAACACCACCACGCGGACGACGAGCCCGCGTACGTCGACGACCTCCGGCCGGCGTACACCGATGACGAGGGCCGGGCCGATCAGACCGGTGGTCAGCGCACCCACGACGGAGCCGGCGTCACCGAGCCGGAGGAACTCCACGACGAAGACGACCAACGCGGCAAGCGTGACCGCCAGGCTCATCCAGGTCAGCGAACGCCGGTCGTCGGCATCTGCTCGCTCCAACCGCCACCAGGTGTAGCCGAGCAAGACGCACCCGAGCACGAGACCCATCGAGCTGACCACCGCGAGGTCGCCGGCTCGTACCACTGCCATGACTCCCGCCGCGGCGATCGTCACAAGCGCGACGAAGTCGACCGGGTGCCGCCAGGCGAGTGCCGGATAGGTGACCAGTGCCAACGGCAGCAGCAGGGCCAGTGCCGCGGTCAAGGCGGCGTCGGCCGCGTCCGGGCGATCCGTGGCGTCGAGCAGCGTGGCCGAGACCGTCGCCAGGCCGGCCAACGCCATCAGGACGGCGCAGACGCGGGTCCGTCGCACCGGCAACAGTGCGAGTCCGCTGGCCGCCGCACCCGCTCCGGCCGCGGCCAGCGCGAACAGCACCAGGGGGTCCACTACGTCCCCAGCCCGCCCTCACGGGCGCGGATGATCGCGGCCGTACGGTCGGTCACCTCGAGCTTGGCGAAGATGCTCGTCAGGTGGTTGCTGACCGTCTTGGGCGACAGGTACAGCTCGCCGGCGATCTGGCCGGTACGACGGCCCGCCGCGAGGAGGTCGAGGATCTCACGTTCACGGTCGGTGAGCTGCGAGAACGCGTCCGGCCGAGGCGTCGGCGGCGACGCGAAGTACCCGAGCACACGAGCCGCGACGCCTGGCCCGAAGATGGCCTGTCCCGCCACGACCGCGCGGATCGCGGCGACGATGTCGTCCTGCTCGGCGCCCTTGAGCAGATACCCCCGCGCACCGGCCTGCATCGCCGTGAAGACCGTCGCGTCGTCGTCGTACATCGTCAGCACGAGCACCGCGGTGTCGGGCGCCTCGGCCCGGATCCGCCGAGTGGCCTCGACACCGTCGAGTCCCGGCATCCGCACGTCCATGAGCACGACGTCGGGGCGCAACACGACGGTCTCCCGCACCGCCGCGTCGCCATCGGCGGCCTCACCGACCACCTCCAGACCGTCGAGGCTGTCGATGAGCGCGCGCAGCCCGCCGCGTACGACCGGGTGGTCATCGGCGATCAGCACCCGCAATCCCATACCCGACATGATGACCGCGGATACCCCCGATTGACCCGGGAACTTCTTCCCGTCCTACCAGGATCGGAGGGACCATAACGGGAAACCCGCCCCTGGTGACGGGAATCGGCCGGCGCCGACAGTCGATGGCGTACCCCCACGGTCGATGCACGCGAGGAGCCATCATGACCGCCACCACCGTCACCGCCCGGCAAAAGGCCGGACTCGTCCTGGCCGGCGTCTATTGCGCCGCCAACATCCCCAGCGCCTTCACACCGACGCCTGACGGCGACGAGGGGCCGCCGCTCGGCATCCTGATCGTCAGCACCGTCCTGGCCATCGTCGGCCTGATCGCCGTCGTCATGGCCTGGCGCACCGCCAACCGCGTGGCGCTCCGAGTCGCCGCCGGCGCCGTCATCGTCATCACCCTCACCGGCCTCCCGGCGTTCTTCGTCGACGTGGCAGCCTGGGTCAAGTTGCTCGTCGGTGTGTCCACGATCCTGGCGATCGTCACCGTCGTCCTGCTGCTGTCGCCGTCCCGCCGATCAGCGCCCAGTCCGGCGGGCAGCACATCATGATCGCCGTCGTCACAGTCCTGACCGCGTTTCCGCTCGGCTACTTCGTCCGGTCCCGGCTGGCCGCCAACACGACGTACGCGGTGGCCTATCTGTGGGCATTCATCTACCAGACGCTCTATCTCACCCTCGACACGATCAACAAAAGCAACGACCCGGCATTCACTCCGGAGAAGTTCCCGCTGGCCTACGGACTCGTCGCCTCGAGCATCTTCGGCGCCGGGTTCGGCCTGGTCGCGCTCGGCCACTTCGTACGAGACCGTCGCATCGCGCGATCCGAGCCGTCAGCCGTCAATCGGTACGAGGAAGCTGCGAACTGACCGGCAAGCCGGCTGGCCGGGGTTCAGACGGCCGGTCGCGGTGGTGCGGTCATCGCCCACCGGATCGTGCCGGTGGCCGTGTGACCGACCGCCCGTACCACGGTGGCTTCGGCGATCGGCAGCCACGGCAGGCGCAGCGGCCACCGAGCCCACCACGGCAGCAGACCGACCGCGACGGCCGCCAGCGTGGCGTACGCCGGACGTGCCGGGAGCGGCAGCGGCGGCGAGAGGAGCAGGTATCTGGCGGCGTCTCGAGCCTGTGCTGTGCCGTGCAGCTCCGGCCGATAGCCGGCGATCGTCGCCGCCAACTCCTTCTGGCTGGTGGGCACGTCCTCGGCGCCGAGAGCATGCGCGACGCGAGCTGTCTGCGCGACGTACTCGTCCGCCTCGGCCGGCGTCAGCGGCTGCACTCCGTAACGCTGGTACGCCGTCAGGAACGAGTCGACCTCCGCGACATGCACCCAGGTCAGCAGGTGCGGATCGGACGCCGCGAACGGCCGACCGTCCGGCGCGACACCACGGACCCGCTCGTGCACTCCACGAACCCGGGTGACCGCCTGTTCGGCGTCAGATGCGGTCCCGAACGTTGTGACCGCCAGGAACTCGCTGGTCCGCTGCAGCCGCCCCCACGGATCACCGCGATAGCCGGAGTATTCGGCCACGCCCGCGATCGCCAGCGGGTGCAGCAACTGCAGCAACAGGGCCCGCAACCCGCCCACGAACATCGCGGCATCACCATGCACCCGCCGGATCGGGCTCCCGTCCTCGAACCAGCGGGGACCGGCCGCGTCAAGGATCCGATCCCGGCGTCGATCAGCATCGGCACCCGCGATGCGGTCGATCAACGCATCCGCGAGCACCGACCGCACCAGCTCGACCGGCATCATGCAGCCATCCTCACACGCTCAGAACTCCGCGCTCGCATGCCGAGTCAGGGCAAAGAAGTCGCGGGTGACATCCACCGCCCTCCTGCTGTCGAACCGCTTACATGTGAATGCGACGACCGACAGGAACCGCGGCCCGGTCCAGACGTACAGCGAGATCCCCGAGTCGATGAGCGGGATGAACGCGTCGTAGCCCTCGTTCTCGTCGCTGCCTTCGCCGCGTGGTGCAAAGATCGTCGGGCTGCCGTAGGTGCGTAGCTCAAGGGCCGCGGTCACCTCGTCGAAGTAGCGGGTGATCGCCGATTCGTCGACGTCGATCGTGAAGATGCCCTCGATCAGCAGACGCTGCCGGACAATGTCGGGTGCCAGGTTCTCCATGCCGACACAGTAAGCGGCCGGCGACCTTGACGTCGCCGGCAACGACATCAACCGCTCGAACATGCCGCGAGCACTGCGGGATCAAGACTCACCCTCGTCCTGCTCTGCGAGTTTCCGCGACAGCGCCGTTCGGTTGCTGATGCCGAGCTTTCGATAGACGCCGGCGAGGTGGAACTCGACCGTCTTCGGGCTGAGAAACAGCAGTGCCGCAACGTCCTTGTTGGTCCTTCCTTCCGCGACGAGGCGAGCAACGCGAGACTCGCTGGGCGTCAGCGCGACAGCGTCTTGGCGGCTTCGCAGATGCGCTCCTGTGGCCTCCAACTCGCCCGCTGTGCGGTCGATCCACGGAGTGGCTTGGGCGGCCTCGAACACCTCGAGGGCCTCGCCCAGCACTTGGCGCGCCGCTCGGCGCTCGCCGGCACGTCGCAGCCTTTGACCGGCAGCAAGCCGGTACCGCGCCCGGTCCAGTGGCTGGTCCCACACCTCGGCGTTCAGCAGCCGTTCGGCGGCTCGCCGGTCGTCGGTGTCGGCCAGCGCACCGATGTAGTCGCGTGCCCAGTCCGCGACGGTGCCGTCAGGTGTGTCGAGGTCGTCCTCCCCGACGGGTTCACCGCGCAGATACAGCGCATAGGCGAGGTCCACCGGTATCCAAGCTTGGTCGTACAGATGCGCCTGGAGGATCGGGACGGCGCGGTCTGGTTCGCCGGTGCTGAAACTCAGGAGGGCTTCCGCACTCGCGGCCCACCCATCGAGTCGGCGCAGGCCATGCCGCTCGATCAGCTCCTGCGCTTCGCGACAGCGCGCGAGGCAGCTGCGCGCGTCGGCTCGGTACGCGTCCCACTCGGCGAGTGCGAGCAGCGCTTCGGCCAGATTCGCGGCGTGGCCCGAAAGCCGGCTCAGAAGTTCAGCTTCCTCGTACGCCTCGTACACGCCTCGAAGCCGGCCGCCGTTCTGCTCTCGCTCGGCCGCGAGAATCAGCGTCCTCGGCAGCCAGGTGAGATCGCCGGACCGACGGAGCCGATCGATCGCGGTCCGCTCCTCGGGGCGCAACGGTTGCAGGCGGCCGCTCACCATTTCGCCTTCAACGGCGTGGAAGACGAGCGCGGGCTCTCGCTCGAGCAACCGCTGGCTCACCATCAGATCCCAGGCCCGGTCGGTGGTTTCGCGGCAGGTCTCGTAGTCTTCCCGCGCCCCCGCTGCACCCGCCTCCGCCCACAGTGCCAGGTACGACTGAATCGGATCGGAACGGTCGTGATGCGCGACCACCTGGTCCGCCGCTCGCTGTGTCAGTTCATCATCACCCATGAAGAACCCGGCAAGGTGCGCCTCGGCTGCCGCCCACACCCGGAGCGAATGGTCCCGTGAGACCTCGATCGCCCGGGCCAACAGGTCGAACGCCGACGCCGGGTTCCCAATCAAGTACTCCAACCGGCCGCGGGTCAGACTCAGCTTCGCCTCCGCCTCGCCACTCGGCCCGGATCCCAGTGCCTCGTCCAGCAGCCCACTAGCCCGCTCTGCCAGCCCTGCCCGCGTCGCATGAACGCCCGCGAGCTCCAACAAACCGACGCGCCGGTCGGCGTCGGCAGACAGCCTCGCGGCCCGCTCGAACGCGTCGGCGGCATCTGAGCTAGCACCGCGGTGCGCGGCCAGTTCTCCGGCGGCGACGAGGGCGTCGCAGGCGATCGGATCGGTCCCGATCACAGAGTCGGCGAGATGCCAGGCGCGGGCGGGGTTATCTGGAGCGACGTCGGCCCAGGCGACGGCGAGCGTTCGATGTGCCTCGGCGAGTTCGGCGGCGGTGCCGCGACCGGCGGCGCTGCGGGCAAGTGGATGCCGCCACGACGCGGTCCGTTCCACGCGGATCAGCCCAGTGCCCTCCGCAGGCACCAGGTCGTCGAGACTCAATCCGCCGATACCCAGAGCAACCGTCAGAACCTCCCGCGGCGCGTCTCCCGCGAAGGCGATCAGACGAGCGGCCCGCCGCGCCGACTCTGGAAGATCAGCGAGCCGCTGGGCGAAGATCTGCTCGGGGCGCGTCGCGGCGATTCCGACGATCGGGCGACTCCCCGACAGCTCGTCCTCGCTGAGACCGTGACCGGCCTCGATCATGGCCAACGGGTTCCCAGCCGTCAGGTCGGCCAGTGTGGCGGCAACCGAGTGATGTGCTTGAGGAAGCAAAGTCGCCGCAGCGTCCACTGACAGACCGGTGAGCTCCATAGACGGCAGGCCTCCGAAGGCGGCGGATTGATCCTGGTCGGTTCGGATCGTGAAGACCATGGCCAGCGATTCAGCGAACAGCCTTCGCGCCACCACGAGCAGAGCATCCCGGGACTGCTGGTCCAGCCATTGAAAATCGTCGACTGCGACGACGATCGGCTCACGTTCAGCCGCATCGGCAAGCACGTCCAGCAGGGCGAGTCCCACGACCATTCGGCTGGGCGCATCGCCTTGGCGTAAACCTAGTGCGATCTCGAGCGCGGTTCGGTGAGCCTCCGACAGCACTCCAAACCGGTCGACGTACGGCAGGCAAAGTGTGCCGAGCGCTGCATACGGTAAGTCGCGTTCGGCCTCCGCGCCTTGGAGCCATCGCTGATCCGTGAAGCCCGCCAGCGCCTCCTGAATCAAGGCGGACTTGCCGATCCCCGCTTCACCGGCGATCACGAGCGCGCCGCCCTGGCCGCCGCGAGCACTCTCAACAAGGTCACGTATTCGGCTCAGCTCTGGGTCGCGGCCCACGATCACACGACGCAATCTACCCACGTCGATCTCAATCGGGCCTCGCCTCTCGGCGGATCGCGAGCGTCTCCCGGCAGCATCCCTGGAACTCGTGACTCTAGGGAAATCCCTGGCGCGAGCGCACGGTGATGCCACCGACGCTGCTGACATGACCAGGAGCGTTCACCAGATCGCAGCGCGGAACACCGTTCAACACCGCCCCGTGCGATCTCGCATCTGCACTGGGCTGGCTTCAGCCGCACTGGCCACACTCGCCGTCCTGGTCGCCGCATGCAACAGCGCGGACCGCGGCACCCATCAAGCCGACACCACGACGAGCGCCGTCGAGATACCGACCTTGGATCTGGGCTGCCAGCGCGTCGTCGCCGGCGCGTGGGTCCTTCCCGGCTACACCATCCGTCCCGCCGAGCTCGCACAGATGGTCAAGTCCGCTGAGTTCGGTGGCGATCAGACGCAACCCGAGCTGCTCGGTGACGGCCTCACTCACCGGCGGTGACCATCAATGCACGCGACCAAGCCGCACCTGGTCCCGCTCGCAGCGATTGCGATGCTGCTCGCTGCCTGCACCGGCTCGACGACGCCGTCGACGCTGACTCATGCTCCGCATCAGTCGCCACCGGGTTACGTCACGCCTTCGAGTTCGCCACAAGACGGGCGACCTGCGACCGTGACGTTGGCGTTCGCGGGTGACATGCATTTCGAGCTCCAACTCGCCGCGCTGCTCGACCATCCTCGCGGGGCGCTGGGCCCGATGACGAAGGCCCTGGGGACCGCGGACGTAACGATGGTCAACCTCGAAAGTGCGATCACCGAGCGCGGCACCCCGGAGGCGAAGGAACTCGAGGATCCCGACAACCGCTACTACTTCCGCACCTCGTCGGCGGCACTGGACGTCCTCGCGGCTGCGGGGGTCGACGTGGTCACGATGGCGAACAACCACGGCGCCGACTACGGACCGATCGGACTCGGCGACACGTTGCGCGCGATCCGTAACGGCCCCGTACACGTCGTCGGCATCGGTGCGAACCGGAGCGCAGCGTTCACGCCGTACCGGGTCACGATCCGTGGCACCTCGTTCGCGTTCTTCGGCGCCGACGCATCGTTCCGCGAGGGCTCCAGCTCGGTCTGGGCCGCCGGGCCGCAGACGGCCGGTCTTGCAGCGGCCCACGCCGCTCGGCCGCAGGAACTCCTGGACGCGGTGCATACTGCCAGCCGTCAGGACGATGTCGTCGTGGTCTACATGCACTGGGGCGAGGAGCTCCAAGGCTGCCCGACCACCCAGCAGCACATCACCGCGCAGGCGCTGGCCCGCGCAGGGGCGGACATCGTGGTGGGCAGCCACGCTCATGTCCTGCTTGGAGCAGGATGGTTGGACCACACCTATGTCGACTACGGGCTCGGCAACTTCCTCTGGTACCACAACGAGGAACCCGAGACCGGCGTACTGCGGCTCACGGTCCGCGACGGAGAGGTAGTCGGCGACTCGTGGACGCCGGCCCGGATCCACACCCACGGCCGACCTCATCCCGTCAGCGGCTCGGCTCAGACCGCCGCCGTCGCACACTGGCGTAGCCTGCGGGCCTGCACCGGCCTCGCACTCCGATCCACGACCTCCGGCGCGCCCGCCCCCGACCATGACCCGCCACCGACGGAGTTCACCGCCACTGTCCGCGCCATCGGCCCTGGCTTGCGCGACCGGATGCAATACAGCCACCACCCCGGTTGCCCGGTCCCGTTGACCGAGTTGCGGTACCTCCAGATGACATATCTGGGCTTCGACGGCAGCGCGCACATCGGCGAAATGGTCGTGCACAAGAAGTACGCCGCCGAGGTTGTCGACGTCTTCCACCAGCTGTACGACGCACAATGGCCGATCGAGCAGATGCACCTGGTCGACCACTATCGAGGCGACGACGAACGGTCGATGGCTGCGAACAACACGTCGGCCTACAACTGCCGCCATGTCGCCGGCAGCGACAGCTGGTCCGCTCACGCCTACGGCACAGCGATCGACATCAACCCCGCACAGAACCCCTACATCACAGCATCAGCCATTCATCCATCTTCGGCTGCGCGGTACGCCGACATCGACCGCTCTCTCGACGCTCGGCGCGTTCCGCTCGGGGTGATCCGAGATGGAGACATCGTCGTCCGCGCATTCGCCCGGATCGGCTGGGACTGGGGCGGCCAATGGCCGGCGCCCAAGGACTTCCAGCACTTCTCCGCCTCACCGTTGTGGGCTCGATGACTGCGGTGTGGGGTCAGGTGATCGCGGCCTTGACGAGTTCGGTCACCTTCTTCTCGACGGTGGGGCTCCACTTTTGGAGTGCGTACGACACCGGCCACAGGTCGCCGTCGTCGAGGTTGGCCGGGTCTTG
>DATFRX010000257.1:0-6731 GCA_035262905.1 Nocardioidaceae bacterium | reverse complement strand
CAGGTCGTCCGCTGTCTCCCGCACACTCAGGCCGTACCAATGGCGCAGTACGACCGCTCGGCGCTGCTGCAGTGGCAAGGTGGCCAGCGCCCGAACGAGTGCGTCGCGTTCGCCGTACTCCACTCGCTCGATGGCCGCCTGGTCGAATCCGTCGACGCCCGGTGTCTCGCGACGCCATGGCCGACGGCCCTCGTCGACGTGGGCTCGGACGATGATCGTCCGGGCGTACGCCTCGATGGCGTCGCGTCGACTCACTCGGGGCCAGGCGGTGTAGAGCCGGGTCAGCGCGGTTTGGACCAGGTCTTCCGCCGCATGCCAATCGCCGCAGATCAAGTACGCCGTTCGCCGCAAGTGGGCGCGGCGGGCAACGACGTACTCGGTGAACGCCTCGTCTCGGTCGCTCCGTTTCATGCCAGCCCCTCGTGAGCCGATGCTGTCACGAGTCAGACGGAAGTCGGCTCGCCATCGGTTGTCACGAACCGGCGGCTGATCCGGACGGTCCAGCGCGAGTGAAGCCTGAGCTAAACCTCGACCGGGGCGGCCGCCGTGGCAGCGATGTCGGTGCGGGACTGCGCACCGGGGATGTCGATGGCGGCGACCCCGGCGTATGCGCGCTCGCGCGCCTGCGACAGGTCCGCACCGGTCGCCGTGACAGCGAGCACCCGGCCGCCGGCGGTGACCAGCCGTCCGTCAGCGTCGTAGGCAGTGCCGGCGTGGATCACCTCGACGCCGTCCATCGCCTCGGCGACGTCGACGCCGGTGATCGGGTCGCCCTTGCGCGGCGCCTCGGGATAGCCCTCGGCCGCGACCACGACCGCGACCGCCGCGTCGGACCGGAAGCGTGGCGGCTGCACCTCGTGCAATCGGCCAGTCGCGGCCGCGTGCAGCAGCGTCGACAGTGACGAGTCGAGCAGGGCCAGCAGCGGCTGCGTCTCCGGGTCACCGAACCGGGCGTTGAACTCGACCACCTGGATGCCGTGCGACGTCAGTGCCAGGCCGGCGTAGAGCAGCCCGGCGTACGGCGTGCCGCGTCGCGCCATCTCGTCGACGGTCGGCTGCAGTACTCGTTCGAAGACCTCGGGGACGAGCTCGGCCGGCGCCCATGGCAGTGGGGTGTAGGCGCCCATGCCGCCGGTGTTGGGTCCGGCGTCGGCGTCGCCGAGTCGCTTGAAATCCTGGGCCGGCTGCAGCGGCAGCACGATCTGACCGTCGGACACCGCGAACAGCGACACCTCGGGCCCGTCCAGATACTGCTCGATGACGACCCGGCCGCAGGCCTTCGCATGCGCCATCGCAACCGCGCGATCGTGGGTCACGACCACGCCCTTGCCAGCCGCCAGACCGTCGTCCTTGACCACGTACGGCGGGCCGAAGGCGTCCAGCGCGTCGGCCGCTTCGGGCTCGGTCTCGCAGACATGGGCCAGCGCCGTCGGGACGTTGGCGGCGGCCATCACGTTCTTCGCGTACGCCTTGGAGCCCTCGATCCGGGCCGCGTCGGCGGTCGGACCAAAGCATTCGACGCCAGCGGCTCGTACCGCATCGGCGACACCGGCGACGAGCGGCGCCTCCGGCCCGATGACGACGAGATCGACACCGAGCTGCGTCGCGAGTGCGGCCACGGCGTCGCCGTCCAGCGGATCCACGGCATGGGTCTGGGCGATCGCCGCCATGCCGGGGTTGCCGGGTGCGGCATGGACGGCGTCGACGTTGTGATCCCGAGCGAAGGCGAGCGTCAGCGCGTGCTCGCGGCCGCCGCTGCCGATGACAAGAACCTTCACGCTTCATCACCCTACGGCGGCTGACGCCCGACGGCGGAATCGACGCCGGATGTAACGCCATCGGCTCACCGGCCCAAGTACGTCATGTAAGCAGACGGCGAAGGGGTGGGCATGAGTGGCTCGAACAGCGACGACGTCCGTGTCGACGGGCGAATCGACATCGTGGGGGTCATCACCCTCGCGCTGTCGATTCTCTTGTCGCCTTGCGCCATCGTCGATGTTACATTGACGATGACGAATCGAACTCGGGAGGAAGCATGGCGACCCGCGACCTGACCGTGTCGGCCCGCGAGCGCACCGGCGAGCGACTGCTGCGGTCGTCCGCGACCATGACGTACGACCCGATCGTCGACATCGACTGGGACGCGCCACTCGAACCCGATCGCTACTTCTCCCCACCGCATCGGTCGTCGCTTTACGGCACCGAGCTCTGGGACAAGCTCTCCGAGGAGCAGCGGATCGAACTGTCCAAGCACGAGGTGGCCAGCATCGCGAGCATGGGCATCTGGTTCGAGGTCATCCTCATGCAGATGCTGGTGCGCCACGCGTACGACCGGGATCCGACGTCGTCGCATGTGCAATACGCGTACACCGAGATCGGCGACGAGTGCCGCCACTCGACGATGTTCGGCAAGATGATCGACCGGCTCGGCGCGCCGTACTATCGCCCGCGCCCGATGACCCATCTGCTCGGGCGGTTCTTCAAGACGGTGTCGAACGGGCCGATGACCTTCGCCGGCGCGCTATTCGTCGAGGAGATGCTCGACCAGCTGCAGCGCGAGGCGCGTGACGACGAGACTCTGCAGCCGCTCGTCCGGATGGTGTCGCATGTGCATGTGGTCGAGGAGGCCCGGCACATGCGCTACGCCCGGGAGGAGGCGGCGCGCGAGTGGGTCGGGCGCGGCTGGATCTCGCGGCAGTGGACCAAGTTCATGGTCGGGGGCGTGGCGATGTTCGCGTCGAGCCAGTTGATCCATCCGGATGTGTACGCCGCGGTCGGGCTCGATCCCGGTCACGCGGCGAAGGTGGCAGCGGCCAATCCACACTGGCGAAGCACCCGCGCGTGGGCGGCTCGGCGCGTCACGGCGACGCTGCAGGAGTACGGCATGATCGGCGGACTCGGCAAGCGATTCTGGCAACGCGCCGGCCTACTCGACGAGGTCCCGTCATGACCGGCGGCTTTGCGCCCAGCTCGGCCCCGTTTTTGCGCGGTTGTTGTTGGTGCGGCGGCCGCTCGACCCACAACAAGTGCGCAAAACCGTGAGCGGCGGCGAGGAGGAGACCGGCTATCGCGGGCCGGTGACGGTGCGGGTCGAAGGGGCCCAGGTCGAGGTCGACGCGCAACTGCATGGGTTCTTCCAGCCGATCGATGGCAGCTACCACTGGTACGGACGGCTCGCACCCCACGACCGGATCAGCGCCTGGGTCGCCGAGCACGGCCGCGCTCCGATCGACGTCTCGGTCGGCGACCGTGACCCGGTCCCGGCCCGACTCGGCGAGTGCAATCCCTGGGGCGGGCATCGCGTCGCCGGCACCGGCCCTCCCCCACACGCCTGACCCGCCGATCATCAGCCACTCGTGGCGGGCTCATCAGCCACTTGTGGCGGGGCCATACAACCGATTCGCCGTCCGCTCCGTATCGGACACTGAACACGGTCCCGAACGGAGGCGAGGCAGCCGGTGGCTAGACGACATCAGCGTGACGAGGGGTTCACCGAGTACGTCGCCGGCCGCCGCAAGGCGCTGCTCGTCACGGCGTACTTCTGCTGCGGATCATGGACTCACGCCGAGGACGTACTGCAAACGGCACTGGCGAAACTGTACGTCGCCTGGCCACGCGTCCGGCGCAATCACAGCGAGGAGGCGTACGTCCGGCGGATCATCGTCAACGCCACGATCGACGAGAGTCGACGGCCGTGGCGGCGCGAACGCTCCGCCGACGTGCTGCCCGACCAGGGGTACGAGCCGCCCGATCACGCCGCGCGAAGCGACCTGATGACGGCGCTGGCGACGCTTCCGCCTGGGCAACGGCGGGTGATCGTCCTGCGGCACTGGCTCGGGTTGTCGGTCGAAGAGACGGCCAGCGACCTCGGCATCAGTACCGGAACCGTGAAGAGTCAGACGGCGCATGGGCTGGCCGCCCTCCGCGAGCGGCTTGGGGCGTCGTACACATCGGTGAACTCCGAGGGGACGACATGAACGACAACGCACTCCACGAGCTGATGCGACGCGAGGCCGACCGGGCGCCGCTCGGCGATGGCGATGACCTGCGACGCGGCAGGGCCCGGCTGCGACGCCACCGGCTGGTGGCCGGTGGCACCGGGCTGGCGGCTGCCGCACTCGCCGCCACCGTGATCGGCGGAGCCATCTCGATGCCCGGCGACGGCACGGTCCCGCCTTCGCACGGCTCATCCGGCGCGAGCCCGGCGCAGCAGGCGGACCACACCGGCCGCGCGATCACGAAGGCCATGGCCGAGCACACCAGCATCGAGGAGTTCGGCCAGGGGCATCCGGACTACGGAATCTTCGGCGGCATCGCTGGTCCAGACGGCCGCATCAAGACGCTGACCGACACCTTCTGGCGCCAGGACTGGAGCGAGGACGGCGGGGTCGGTGTAGTCGAAGCGACGGTCAGCCGGCACCGCCCGAATGTGCGGCTTCCAGAGCGTTGGTACGACAACTGCGCCGCGCGTGTAGGCGCATGGCAGTCCGCTCCAGGGGTTTCCTGGCCGACCTCGTACGACTCGTGCCACCGCACGGAGGTGAACGGCCGGCCCGTCATGAGCGGCATCGAGCAGCGCTCCGATCGCCTCTGGATCCTGGTGAAGTACTTCCGAACGGATGGCGCCGTCGTCGAGGTCAGCTTCCGTAGCCCGATTCTGGCGTCGGACCAGCCCGTCGTCCACCCGACGCTGACCGCCCAGCAGCTCATCGACGTGGCGACCGATCCGCGCGTGAAGCTCTATCCCAACGCGGTGGGCGGCGACTCAACCATCCTTCCGGACCTGCGCGCCAAGATGCCCAAACTCAACACAAGTGACCGATGACCGCGCCACGAGATGATCAGAGCAGGTCGCGGACGACGACGGTTTCGTCGCGGCCGGGGCCGACGCCGAGTACTGAGATCGGGGCGCCGGACATCTCCTCGAGCGCCTGGACGTAGGCCTTCGCGTTCGCCGGCAGTTCGTCGAAGCGGCGGCAGTGGCGAATGTCCTCCCACCACCCGGGTAGCTCCTCGTAGATCGGCGTCGCGTGATGGAAGTCCGACTGGCTCATCGGCATCTCGTCGTGGCGTACCCCGTCGACGTCGTACGCGACGCAGATCGGCACCTTCTCCATGCCGGTCAGCACGTCGAGCTTGGTGATGACGAAATCCGTGATGCCGTTGACCCGAGCGGCGTAGCGCGCGATCACGGCGTCGAACCAGCCGCAGCGGCGGGGCCGGCCGGTCGTCGTGCCGTACTCGTTGCCGTTCTTGAGCAGCCGCTCGCCCCAGTCGTCGCGCAACTCGGTCGGGAACGGCCCCTCGCCGACCCGCGTCGTGTACGCCTTGAGGATGCCGATCACGCGATCGATCGCGGTCGGTGGGATGCCCGAGCCGGTGCACGCGCCGCCGGACGTCGCATTGGACGACGTGACGAACGGGTACGTGCCGTGGTCGACGTCGAGCAGGGTCGCCTGGCCCGCCTCGAGCAGCACCGTCTCGTCGGCAGCGAGTGCCTTGCCAAGCAGCAGACCCGTGTCGGCGACCATGGGGCCGAGCCGATCGGCATACGACAGGAGCTCGTCCACGACCTCGTCGACGCCGATCGAGCGCACGTTGTAGATCTTGGCGAGGATCTGGTTCTTGAGATCCAGTGCGCCCTCGACCTTTTGGGTCAGGATCTTCTCGTCGAAGATGTCCTGAATCCGGATGCCGAGGCGGTTCATCTTGTCGGCGTACGTCGGGCCGATACCGCGGCCGGTCGTACCGATCCGGCGGGAGCCGAGGAAGCGCTCGGTCACCTTGTCGAGCGTGCGGTGGTAGGGCGCGATCACATGGGCGTTGGCACTCACGACGAGCCGGCTGGTGTCGATGCCACGGGCGTCCAGGCCGTCGAGCTCCTGGAACAGCACGCTGAGGTCGACGACGACGCCGTTGCCGATCACGGGCGTGACGCCGGGCGTCAGGATGCCGCTGGGCAGCAGATGAAGCGCGTACGTCTCGTCGCCGATGACGACGGTATGTCCGGCGTTGTTGCCGCCGTTGAACTTGACGACGTAGTCGACCCGCGAGCCGAGCAGGTCGGTCGCCTTGCCCTTGCCTTCGTCACCCCATTGGGCTCCAACGATGACGACAGCGGGCATCGACGACTCCTCCGGCTCGCTCGCCACCCCGAGTGCAGCGCGTTCGCGCCGTCACAGCCTAACGGACCGACTGGCGGCGCTCAGGCGTCGCCGACCAGCTCGCGGTAGCCCTCGTCGCTCGAGTCGCGAAGGAACTGGCGGCAGCGATCGGCCTCCTCGGTGTCGCCGATGCGTTCGGACGCGGTCGCGAGCGCGGCCAGGGCTCGGAGGAAGCCGCGGTTGGGCTCGTGGGACCACGGAATCGGGCCGTGGCCGCGCCAGCCGTTGCGCCGCAGCGCGTCGAGTCCGCGGTGGTAGCCGGTGCGAGCGAAGGCGTACGCCTCGACATCGCGTCCGTCGGCCAGCGCCTGTTCGGCCAGTCGGGCCCAGGCGAGACTCGACGCCGGATTGGCCCGCGCTGCTGCCTCCGGGTCGGCGTCGGCCGCTGCGGCCGGATCCGCCGGCAACAGGGTCTCGGGCGGCTCGCCCAGCAGGTTCTCGGATGCCATGACCTAACCGACTCGGGTGCCGGCCGAGCGGAGTGCCTCGCAGGCGCCAGTGACGCGAGTAGCCATCGACTCCTCGGCGGCCTTGCCGTACGAACGCGGGTCGTAGACCTTCTTCGAC
>DATFRX010000256.1:0-13676 GCA_035262905.1 Nocardioidaceae bacterium | reverse complement strand
CGGTGTCGAGGCTGTGATTGGACGCCGTCGTACACGCGTCGAAGCCGGCCTTCTCGAGCCCGTCGATCACCTGCGGCGGGGCGCTGAAGATCGGGTAGTTCAGGAACGGACCGTCCGGCTCGGCAAGCGGGACCTCGAGGTGGCAGATCGCCAGGTCAGCGCCCTGGTAGACCGGTCTCATGGACGCGAACATCGGTGCGAAGTCCATGCCCTTCTCTCCCCGAGCCGCCGCATAATCCCTGGCGGACTCCCAGACGCCGGTGTGGATCAGGACATCGCCGGACATCACGACGCTGAATGACCGTGGCTGCGGAGCGGTCGGCTCGGTGCGCGTCGCCGTCGAGCTCGGAGCGTCGTCGCCCGACTCAGCGTCGGTGCCGCCGTCGCTGGAGGTGCACCCCGCGACCGCGAGGAATGCCACACACGCGGCGGCGCCGACGCGACGCCAAGGCTTCTTGAGCACCGTCGATTTCACCCGCATGGCCCCCTCGCCACTCGCCCGCCTGGATTCCTCGATGATGTCACGGCCGGGGCGCATCGACCCAGGTGACACGGTCAGAACAGGATCGTCGCGAAGCTGCCCTGCTGGGCGAACCCGGCGCGTACGTAGGTCCGAACCGCTGCGGTGTTGCCGGCGTTGACGTACAGCGACACCACTGGGGCGACGTCCCGGAGCGCCATCTCCACGACCGCCGCCATCGCCGGGGCGGCGATCCCCTGGCCGCGGAGCTCCGGCGCGACGTAGACGCCCTGGATCTGGCAGGCGTGCGGCGTCGCGACCCCGATCTCGGCCTTGAACACCACCCGGCCGTCCTCGATCCGGGCGAAGGCCCAACCGCGGGAGATGAGCTGGGCGACCCGGGCGCGATAGTGCCCACCCCCGGCCGGCTCCGGCGATACGCCGACCTCCTCGGTGAACATCGCGACACACGCCGGATAGAGCACGTCGAGCTCGTCGAGCACCACGCGGCGTACGGCCGGATCGGGCCGCAGCGGCGACCGGCCGTGGATCGTCAGCAGCGGCTGGTCGGCTCGGACCTGGCGGGCCGGTCCCCAGGACGGCTCCAACCGCTCCCACAGCGGCAGCACCATCTCGCGGGGTCCGACGATCGACGAGCTCATCCGGGCCTGGGTCGCGGCGTGCTCGGCGAACCCGGCGACCGCCTTCGGCCCGGCCTCTACGGGCACCAGATTGGCACCGGCGTGACAGGCCGCGACCAGCTCGTTGCGGTCGATATAGCCCCAGATTGCACCGCCCATCCGGCGCGGGTCGACGCCGGTCGCCTCGACCTGGTGGTCGACGAAGACATTGGCCACCGGGTCCTGGGCGAGCAGTCGCCGAAGCGGCGCGAGATCTGCCGGTCCGAGCTGTCGGACGCCCGACGCGGTACGCAACACGGCGGCACCTCCCACCCGATCGGCATGTCAGCACTGTCTGCCGGGAAAGCCTAGTCCGGGAGTCGTCCGCCTGCGTGTGACATCCGAGTGGCGATCCGTCGTCACACGGTCGTGGCGTCCGGCTCCTCGGCCGGCTGCGCGGACCGCAGCGGCGACGTCCACGCCACCGCGACCGCGAGCAGGCCGACGCAGGTCAGGGCGTGGAGGGTCGTGCGCACGCCGATTACCGACGCAAGTGCTCCGGCGGCCGCCGCTCCCACGGTCCAGCCGAGACCCCACGCGAGCATCCGGCCGGCCGTGTTGACTCGGCCCAGCAGGTGCTCCGGGGTCACCTGCTGCCGGTAGGAGATCGAGTTGACCACCACCAGCGTGTACGCGCCGCTCCAGGCGAGCAGCCCGATCGCGGCCACCGGCCAGCTCGTCGCGAAGCTGGTCGCGATCCCCAGCACGGCCGACACCGGGAGCGCGGCCAGGGTGATCCGGGCCGGTGTCGTCCGGTCGAGCACCTTCGGCAGCGCCAAGGAGGCGGCCAGCGCGCCGATGCTCCAGCTGCTCCAGACCAGCCCGAACCGCCAGCCCTCGGTGCCGATGTCGAGCTCGCGGTCGAACCACACCACCATCAGGGCCACGAAGCCGCCGCCGACGATGCACTGCAGCGCACCCACGATCGTCATCGTGCGGACTCCCGCGTGCCGTACGAGGAACTGCAGCCCGACCTTGATGTCGGCCAGCATCGTCGACCGGGATGGCCGCACCCGCTTGCGAGCCGGGTCCTGGAGCGGTCGGGCGATCGTGCGGATCAGCGCTGCCGACGCGGCGAAGCTCAGTGCGTCGAGCCCGAGCAGGGTGGACGGATGAACCACCGCCAGCCCCAGCCCGACCAGGGCCGGGAGCACCGTCTCAGCCGCGGTGGCTGCTCCCCATACGAGGGCGTTGGCTTTCGCGATCCGGCCGGTCCCCACCAGCATCGGCAGCGCACCGAAGTTGGCGCCGTCGAAGAACACCGCGATCGCCGGCACCCCGAAGGCCACGACCAGCAGATGCGGCACGGTCAGGATGCCCAGGAAGTGCGCGATCGGCACCGATCCCATGAGTACGGCGTCGGCCACATCGGCGACGACCATCACCCGGCGCCGGTCCAGCTGGTCGGACAGCGCGCCGGCGAACAGCCCGAACAGCAGGTACGGCGCGGCCTCCAGCATCGACACCAGCGCGGTCAGCGGAGCCGAGCCGCTGAGCCGGTAGACCAGGACCGGCAGCGCGATCAGGGTGATGATCGTGCCGGTCTCGGAGAACAGCCGGGCGGCGAAGTAGCGCCGGAAGTCGGGGTCGGCGCGAAGCGATCCGCGCACCTCGGGAGCGACGGCCGTCATGCGCGGGGGTACGGGTGGACCGAGACGGACTGGCCGTCGGGATCGGTGACTGTCAGCACCTCGTCGGCGACCGCAGCGTCGGCGTGCCCGGCCGACCGGAGCCGCTCGGCGACCGCGTCCAACGGCTCCTCGGTCGCGAACCCGAGCCGGGTCACCGTGGCGCCCGCTTCGAGCCGGACCAGACCGACATGGCCGCCGACGACCGGAGTCGACCCGTCGGCATGCTGCTCGAGCCCGAAGCAGCCGAGGAACCGGGCGTACTCCTTCGGCGACCCCGACGTCCGCACCGGCATCACCGACCAGCGCCAGTCGCGCTCTGGTCGGTGGATCCGGTAGCCGTAGTCGTCGTCGGAGTAGCCGTCGGTCCAGAGCTGCACGCCGTCCGGATCGGTCACGCTGAGCACCCGGCCGTACGCCTCGTCCCAGATCGTCGCGTCGGACCAGCCGGCGTCGGACAGCCGCCCTGCCAGCGCCTCCAGATCGGCGCCCTCGAACGCCAGCTCGGTTTGACCCGGCCGGGCGCCCATCGTGCTGCTGGCCGCGTCGTGCAGGGCGACCATGCCGGCGCCGGACACCATCGCGAGCCAGCCGCCCCGCTGCGACTCGACTCGGGGTGCCATGCCGAGCAGCGCCAGGAAGTTCCGCATCGCCGGGATGTCGTCGGTGAACCGCAGCGGGCGGACGATGCAGTCGTCGGTGCGTACGCCCGTCATCCCGCCGCCTCCCCATGCTCCTCGAGGTACTCCTCCAAGGCCCGCTCGACCAGCGCCGACAGGCTCGCCCCGTCGTCGATCGCCTTGTGCTTGACCCGGCGGATCAGCGGCGGCGGCAGGTACACGTTGAACTGCGCCTTGGTCTCCGCCGTTTCGCTCATGGCTACATTGCTAGCATACTAGCGAGGTAGCGATCAAGCCGGCACGGTTTTGCGCTGTTGTTGTGGGTGTCGGACCCACTGCACCAACAACGAGTGCGCAAATCCGAGGCAGGCTGGGCGCATGGGCGACGTGGTGCTCCGGCGGGTACGCGAGGTGGTCGGTCTGCGTCGCGAGTCGCCGACCTATCTGGTGGATCGGCTGTGGCCGCGTGGCGTACGCAAGAACGCGCTCGACATCGACGGCTGGCTGAAGGACGTGGCGCCGAGCACCGAGCTCCGCCGCTGGTTCGGTCACGATCCCGAGCGCTGGGACGGGTTCCGCGAGCGCTACCGCGCCGAGCTCGACTCGCGGCCCGACTCGGCACAGCTGCCGCTGGACGCTATGCGCGACGGGCCGGTCGTGTTGCTCTACGACGCGAAGGACACCGAGCACAACCAGGCGATCGTGCTCCGCGACTGGCTGCTCAGCCGGCAGTGACGACCGGACTGCCCTCGGCGTCCTCGCCCAGCTCATCGGCGATCCGCATGGCCTCGTCGATCAGCGTCTCGACGATCTGGCTCTCGGGCACTGTCTTGATGACCTCGCCCTTGACGAAGATCTGGCCCTTGCCGTTACCGGACGCGACCCCGAGATCGGCCTCACGCGCCTCGCCCGGTCCGTTGACGACGCATCCCATCACGGCGACGCGCAGCGGCACCTCCATGCCCTCGAGCCCGGCGGTGACCTCCTCGG
Source organism: Nocardioidaceae bacterium (assembly GCA_035262905.1). Classification (GTDB taxonomy): domain Bacteria; phylum Actinomycetota; class Actinomycetes; order Propionibacteriales; family Nocardioidaceae; genus DATFRX01. The sequence continues at coordinate 9,298 of DATFRX010000256.1, read as the reverse complement.
CGAGCTTGTAGACGTCGACCTGGGCGCGGCCGCAGGACGGGCAGGAGACGATCTCGAGCTTGCGCGGTCGCAGGTTGAGCGACTGCAGGATCTGCAGGCCGACCTTGACCTCCTCGACCGGCGGCGCGGACAGCGAGACCCGGATGGTGTCACCGATGCCCTTCGACAGCAGCGAGCCGAAGGCGACCGACGACTTGATCGTGCCCTGGAACGCCGGGCCGGCCTCGGTCACACCGAGGTGCAGCGGCCAGTCACCGCGCTCGGCGAGCATCTCGTAGGCCTGCACCATGACGACCGGGTCGTGGTGCTTGACCGAGATCTTGAAGTCGTGGAAGTCGTGCTCCTCGAACAGCGACGCCTCCCACACGGCCGACTCGACCATCGCCTCGGCGGTCGGCTTGCCGTACTTGTCGAGCAGCCGCTTGTCGAGCGATCCGGCGTTGACGCCGATCCGGAGCGAAATGCCCGCCGCCGAGGCCGCCTGCGCGATCTGCTTGACCTGGTCGTCGAACTTGCGGATGTTGCCTGGGTTGACGCGTACGGCCGCGCAGCCCGCGTCGATGGCGGCGAAGACGTACCGCGGCTGGAAGTGGATGTCGGCGATCACCGGGATCTGCGACTTGGCCGCGATCGCCGGCAGCGCGTCGGCGTCGTCCTGGCTCGGACAGGCCACCCGGACGATGTCGCAGCCGGCCGCCGTGAGCTCGGCGATCTGCTGGAGGGTGGCGTCTATCTCGGTGGTCGGCGTCGTCGTCATCGACTGCACCGACACCGGGGCATCGCCGCCGACCAGCACCGAGCCCACCCGGATCTGGCGGCTCTTGCGCCGCTCCCCCAAGCTGGGGGGTGGCAGCTCCGGCAACCCGAGGTCTATAGACGAACTAGTCATGGACGTGGCCTCACTCCAGGGTCACCGGGTTGACGATGTCGGCATAGATCAGCAAGGCACCCATCACCATCAGGATGGACGCGACGGCGTACGCGATCGGGAGCATCTTGGCGACGTCGACGTAACCGGGATCGGGCCGGTGGCGCAGCCGCGCGATGCCCCGCCGGATGGCCTCCCAGAGCGCGCCGGCGATGTGGCCGCCGTCGAGCGGCAGCAGCGGGATGAAGTTGAACAGCGCCACGAAGAGGTTGACCGCGGCCAGCAGCGCGATCAGGGCGCCGATCTTCTCGGCCCAGGTCACCTGGTCGACCGTGGTCAGGTCGCCGGCCACCCGGCTGGCGCCGACGACGCTCATCGGGCTGTCCTGCGCCCGCTCCTCGCCGAAGGCGGCCTTGGCGACGCCCACCAGGCGCTGCGGCATCTCGATGATCGCCTCGCCGGTCAGCTTGGTGTAGTTCCACATCGTGCTCGCGACGTAGAGCGGGTCCTCGCGGTGGGACTCCTGGGTCGGTGAGACGCCGAGGAATCCGACCTTCTGGTACGAGCCCGCGTCGTTCTGGTTCTCGCGGAGGCTGACGGTGGTGTTGGTGTGCAAGGTCAGCTGCCGGCCATCGCGGATGACGCCGATGGTCGCCGCGCCGTTGTTGTTGTCGCGGATCAGGTCGGTGAGCTGGTCCCAGGAGTCGACGTGGGTTCCGTTGAACGACACGATCTGGTCGCCGGGCTTGATGCCGGCCTCGTGCGCGGGCGCCTCCGGGTCGCTGGCGTTGCAGGTCTGCCGCTCCTGGTTGGCGGCGATGACGCACTGCGAGACCTGGGAGACGGTGGTCGTCGCCTGCGGAGCACCGATACCGATGAAGACGATGCCGAACAGGATGATCGCCAGCAGGACGTTGACCATCGGCCCGCCGGACATCACGATCAGCTTCTGCCACCAGGGCTTGCGGTAGAAGAGCCGGTCCTCCTCGCCGGGCTGGACCTGCTCGTACTCCGCCGCCCGGGCGTCCGCGATGAGCTGGGTGAACATGCCGGTGTTGGTGCTGCGGACCCGCTCCGGATGCTCCTCGTCCTGCTGGTCGCCCTTGGCAGGCGGCAGCATCCCGACCAGCTTCACGTAGCCGCCGAGCGGGATGGACTTGATGCCGTACTCGGTCTCGCCGCGGCGGAAGGACCACACCGTCTTGCCGAACCCGACGAAGTACTGCGTCACCTTGACGCCGAACTTCTTGGCCGGATACATGTGGCCGACCTCGTGCAGTGCAATGGACGCCAGCAGGCCGAGGAAGAACACGATGACTCCGAGGGCGTAGATCAGCCCGTTCATCTCACGCGTGTCCTTTCACCCGCTATGTCGCGGTCAGTTCGATCGTGCGTTCCCGAGCCCAGGCGTCCGCCGAGAGCACGTCGTCGACCGTCACCGGTGTCCGCTTCGAGGGTACGTGCTCCGACGCGTTCTCCTGAGCCAGGTGCTCGTTCAGTACGTCACCCACCGTGTCCACGATGTCCAGGAACGCCAGCTCCTCGCGGAGGAAGGCCGCGACGCACACCTCGTTGGCGGCGTTGAGGACCGCCGGAGCGGTACGACCGTGGCCGCCGGCCAGCCGGGCCAACCGGATCGCGGGGAACGCCGTGTCGTCCAGCGGCCGGAACTCCCAGGTCGAGCCGGTCGTCCAGTCGCAGGGCGGAGCGACGTCCGGCATCCGGTCCGGCCAGGACAGTCCGAGCGCGATCGGGATCAGCATGGTCGGCGGCGACGCCTGAGCCATCGTCGAGCCGTCGACGTACTCCACCATCGAGTGGATCAGCTGCTGCGGATGCACCACGACGTCGACCCGGTCCAGCGGCAGGTCGAACAGCAGGTGGGCCTCGATGACCTCGTGTCCCTTGTTCATCAGGGTCGCGGAGTTGATCGTGATGACCGGCCCCATGTCGAAGTTGGGATGGGCCAGCGCCTGCTCCGGCGTCACGTCGGCCAGCTCCGACCGATCGCGACCGGCGAACGGGCCGCCGCTCGCGGTCAGGACCAGCCGGCGCACCTCACTGGCGCGCTCGCCCCGAAGGCACTGCGCGATCGCCGAGTGCTCGGAGTCGACCGGCACGATCTGACCTGGCTTCGCCGCCGCCTTGACGATGTCACCGCCGATGATCAGCGACTCCTTGTTGGCCAGCGCCAGCGTCGTCCCCGCGTCGAGGGCGGCGAGCGTGGCAGTCAGGCCGACCGAGCCGGTGATCGCGTTGAGCACCACGTCGGCCCGCAGACCAGCCACCTCGGCCGATGCACCCGGACCCACGACGAACCGCGGTCGCGGGCGGTCGTCCGGAGCGATGCCGCGCTGTCCGGCGTACGCATCGATCGCCGCCTCGACATCGCGTACGGCGTCCTCGCGACTCACGCCCACGACTGGGGCGTCGATGTCGACGATCTGCCGGGCGAGCAACTCCGCCTGCGAGCCGCCCGCCGCGAGGCCGACCACCCGAAACCGATCCGGCCAGCGCCCGACGATCTCGAGCGCCTGGGTGCCGACCGACCCGGTCGATCCGAGCACGACGACGTCACGACGCTCCATACCGGCCATTCTTCCGTACCCGGGCCCGCATCGGTTTTGCGCACTAGCTGTTGGTGCAGGCCGCTCCCGACCCACAACAAGTGCGCAAAACCGAGGCAGCCCACGGACATGGCGCAGGGCCGGTCGGTGCACCCCGGTGGCGCCGACCGGCCCTGTCCCCCGATATCGAGTGCTCCTACGCCGACTTCAGCTCGGCTCGGAGCAGGCGGATGATGCCGGCCACCAGCGGCGCGACGATCCAGATCAGCGTTGTGACGAGCAGCTGCGACCACTCGGTCGCGCTCAGGGAATGATTCGTGTCGAACAGCGGCTGCTGGGCGGTGCCGAGGTCGAGCCACGGCGCCGCGTCCTCCAGCGCACTGACCAGGCCGAACAGGATCGACCAGGCGGTCGGGATCACGAAGTAGAGCACGATGGCCGCGGCGCTGTTCATGAACAACATGCCGAACGCGAGTCCCTGGATGATCCCCATTAGCTGCAGCAGGGTGAAGTCCCGCGCCCCGGCGAAGCCGAGGTCCCAGTCACCGGCGCCGCCTGCTACGCCGGAGCCGATCACGTTGAACAACGCGCCCAGCGCCAGCGCGATCGCGACCGCCGCGATGCCGATCGCGACCACCGCCAGGAACTTCGCGACGACGACCCGACCGCGGCTCGGCTCGAGGGTGAAGGTCACCAGGCCGGTGCGCTGGGACCATTCGCTGGTCACCAGCAGGATCCCGAGGATCGGCAGGATGAAGCCCTGCGGCGTGGCGGTCACGGCCGCGAAGTTCTCGTACGTCAGCTCGCTGGACTTGGCCGCGAACAGGAAGATGATGTCCGCGAGCAGCGTGAGCGCGACGATCGCGACCAGCAGCCAGATCCCGGCGCGGGTGTCGGCGATCTTGCGCAGCTCGACGCGGAACAGCTTGGACATCCGGACCCGGCTGGTCTGACTGAAGTCGACCGGTGCCGGCGCGGTCAGGGCGCTCATGAGGGAACCTCGTCTCGTGCGTCGTCAGCGGTCAGCTGAAGGAACATCTCTTCGAGGCCAGCGCCCTCGGCCGGACGCAACTCGGTGAGCACCACGCCGGCTCCGGCCGCGGCCCGTCCGATCTGCTCACCGGTGGCCTGGACGATCAGCGAGCTGGTCGCGGTGTGCGTGAACGACAGCTCGGCCTGCTTGAGCGCCACGGCGAGCGTGTCGAGGTCGAGGCTGCGCACCAAGGTGCCCGAGGCCGACACCAGCTCGTCCTTGCTGCCCTGGGCGACGATCTTGCCGCGCCCTATGACCACCAGCTCGTCGGCGATCATCTCGATCTCGTGCAGCAGGTGCGACGACAGCAGCACGGTGCCGCCACGCTCGGCGAAGCCGCGCAGCAGCCCTCGCATCCACCGGATGCCGGCCGGGTCGAGCCCGTTGGCCGGCTCGTCGAGCACCAGCACCTGCGGGTCGCCGAGCAGCGCGTGGGCGATGCCGAGGCGCTGCCGCATGCCGAGCGAGTAGTTGCCCACCCGGCGCTTGGCCTCGACCTCGGACAGGCCGACGAGCTCGAGCATCTCGTCGACGCGACGCTCCTCCAGCCCCATCAGCATGGCGCCGAGGTGCAGCACCTCTCGCCCGGTCCGGCCGGCGTGCTGCGCCGACGCGTCGAGGAGGACACCGACATGGGTGCCCGGGTTGGGAATCTTCGAGTACGGGACCCCGAGAATCGTGGAGCCCCCAGCGGTCGGCGGGGTAAGCCCCACCATCATCCGCATCGTGGTCGACTTGCCGGCGCCGTTGGGTCCGAGGAAGCCGGTCACGGTTCCCGGTTCGACCCGAAACGACACGTCGTCGACCGCCAGGTGTTTGCCATAGGCCTTTGTCAGGCGGTCCACTTCGATCATGGCGCTCAGCCTTTCGCGGCAGCCGACGCCCGGCATCGGGCAGACGGCGAGAACGGGATAGACCAAAGTCGACGTCCGGCGAACTTCGGTCGGTGGGCAGCCCGACCGGATCGCCATAACCTGAGGCCGTGAACGCTCGTGTGCTCTCGGACAGGCTGCGCAGTCTGTTCCGGGAGCCGCCCACGCCGGTGGCGCCGCCGCCGATCACGACGTGGGGACGGATCTGGCGCACCGGCGCCGCGGTCGTCATCGGGCTGGCGGTCTGGATCGACGTGGCCAGGCACCAGCTCGATCAGGCGCCGGCGCTGTTCTGGGTCGACCTGACGCTGGGCCTGACCGCGCTCGTACTTCTGCAGTACTGGCGCCGGCGACCGTTCGCCGTGGCGATGACGATCACGATCATGGGTTGCCTGTCCGCCTTCAGCGCCGGTGCCTTCACGGTCGCGACTGCCTCACTGGCCACCCGACGCCGATGGAACGAGCTGCTGCCGTACGTCGTGGTGTCGATCGCGTCGAGCCTGGTCTTCTACCAAGTCGAGCCGATCCAGGACAGCTTCTTCGCGAACCTCATCTCGTCGGTGCTGGTCGTCGGCGTACTCGTGGCGTTCGGGATGTACGTCGGCGCCCGTCGTGAGCTGCTCGCGACCCTGAAGGACCGCGCGGAGCGGGCCGAACGCGAGCAGGCGATGCGGGTCGGTCAGGCCCGGGCCAACGAGCGCGGCCGGATCGCCCGCGAGATGCACGACGTCCTCGCGCACCGGATCTCGCTGGTCGCCATGCACGCCGGGGCGATGACGTACCGGTCCGATCTCAGTGCCGATGAGATGCGGCGCACCGCCGGGATCATCCAGGACAACGCGCATCAGGCCCTGTCCGACCTCCGCGAGGTGCTCGGCATGCTCCGCGACGATCGGTCCACCCCGACACCCGAGCGGCCGCAGCCCACGCTCCGCGACGTGCCAGATCTGGTCGAGGAAGCGCAGGCGGTCGGGATGAACGTCCGGCTGACCAACGAGGTCGACGATCTGGAGGCGGCTCCGGAGATCGCCGGTCGCAGCGCCTACCGGATCATCCAGGAGAGCCTCACCAACGCCCGCAAGCACGCTCCCGACACCGCCGTCCATGTCCAGCTGAGCGGTCGGGCCGGCACCGGCCTGACCGTCGAGGTGCGCAACCCGCTTCGGGTCGGCGTGCCGGACGGTCGAGAGGCGGCGGTGCCGGGTTCCGGACTCGGCCTGATCGGACTGGCCGAGCGGGCCGAGATCAGCGGCGGCCACCTCGAGCACGGCCGCACCGCGTCTCGCGAGTTCTTCGTCCGGGCCGAGCTGCCGTGGCCGGAGCCGGTCGCGGCGGGAGGTGAGTGACGATGATCAAGGTGGCGATCGTCGACGACGACGCGCTGGTACGGGCCGGCCTGTCGCTCATCCTCGGCGGCGCGGGCGACGTCGAGATCGTCGGCGAGGCCGAGAACGGCGTCGCCGGACTCGACCTGATCAACCGCAAGTCGCCCGACGTGGTGCTCATGGACATCCGGATGCCGCATCTCGACGGGCTACAGACCACGGCCCGGCTGATGCGCCGCAGCGACCCGCCACAGGTCATCGTCCTCACGACGTTCGACGCCGACGAGTACGTCGTACAGGCGCTGAGTGACGGCGCGAGCGGCTTCCTGCTCAAGGACACGCCGCCGGCACAGATCGTCGACGCCGTACGCAAGGTCGCCGCGGGCGAGCCGATGCTGTCGCCCAGCGTCACCGCGCAACTGATCCGGCGGGTCGCGAACCATCCGACCGGCGACCGGGTCACGCAGGCGCGGGCCCGGATGGACCTGCTCAGCGAACGCGAGCGGGAGGTGGCGATCGCCGTCGGCCGCGGACTGTCCAACGCCGACATCGCCGACGAGCTCTACATGAGCGTGGCCACCGTCAAGGCCCATGTCTCGCGGCTGCTGGTCAAGCTCGAGTCCGACAACCGGGTCCAGATCGCGATCTGTGTCCACGACGCCGGCCTGGCCTGACCACTGGGGGTAGGCAAATCGCGAAACACGCCGGCGTGTTTCGCGATTTCGCTACCGCCAGTGGGCGGACGTGGCGCCTTGCGATCTGTGGCCCCGGGTGCACAGATCGCAAGGCGCGGTGTGGGAATGGGCCCAGCCCCGGCCGCCATGCCGTGGCCGAAGCTGGGCCCGCTCGGTGAGCGGTCCGCCGGTGTTAGCTCACCGAGAGTGGGTGGGTTGCTTCGAGCCTGTCGCAATCGGCTCGCCGCGCACCATGCCACCTGGTCATAACATCGGGCGTGGGTGCGCCCGATTCGAAGTAATATGACGGCGATGGAGATCGAGCTCCGGCACTTGCGCCTCGTCAAAGCCGTCGCCGACGAAGGCAGCATCACCCGGGCCGCCGCCACGCTCGGATCGACCCAGCCCGCCGTCACGCGCCTGCTTCGCCGGCTCGAGAACACCCTGGGCGGACCGCTGTTCGTCCGCTCCCGCGACGGTGTCGAGCCGACGTCACTCGGCAAGCTTGTGATCGCCCGCGCCCAGGCCGTGCTGCCGGTGGTCGACTCGCTCCGGTCCGACGTGGAGGCCAGCAAGCTGGCCGGCCCGGTGCCCGACCAGATTCGGGTCGGCGCCGAGAACGGTCCGTCGATGGTCGGCCTGCTCCGCGGCATCCGCAATATGTTCACCGGCACCGACGTCGTCACCGAGAGCGAGAACGGGCTGGCCGGTCTGCTGGAGCTTGTTTCCGGCGGACACGTCCACCTGGCGGCGATCCACGAGTTCATCGGGCACGAGATCACCCTCGGTCGCGACCTCGCCGTCCAGACCGTCGGCGGCGAGCCGATCTTCGTGATGCTGTCCGAGCAGCATCCGCTGGCGGCGAAGGAGGAGCTCGACCTCACCGACCTGTCCGACGAGAGCTGGGTGCTGACGCCGCTCGACGTCGACCGGGAGTACGACGTGTTCGCCGAGGCCTGCGGACGGGCCGGGTTCTCACCACGCGTCGACCACTATTTGTCCGGCGTTCACAACCTCGAAGTCGTCCGGTCCGGCGAGGCCGTCAGCCTCTGTTACGCGGTGTCCCGCTTCCGCAGTGTCGCGACTCGACCGATCTCGGGTTCGCCGATGCGGATCCGGCACATGCTGATCACCGAGCAGCACAGCCCGCTCGTCCCGCACCTGGAGAAGCTGGCGCGCTACGTCGTCGACAACTACGCCGAGACGGCTGCCGAGCAGCCGAGTTACGCCGCCTGGCTCGAGAAGTACGACCTGCAAGCCCTGGAGCCGGCACCGCGCACCGTGAGCTGACCCGCAGACGCGATCCGCTGAAGTCAGTACGGTGACGTTGTCCGCGCAATAGGGAGGTCCAACATGCGACGTGTAGTGATCGTGGCCATCGTGACCGGAGTGCTCGGAGGTGCCGCCGTCGGAGGTTCGGCGACCGCAGCTCCAGGACACGGACACGGGCATGGACATGGGTACGGCAAGGGGCACAGCCTTTGCATCATGGACAGTCCGGAGTGCTGATCGACTCGACAGCCCGCTAGCCGGTCGCTCGATCTCTGGCGGCGAGGGCGAACCACACGTCCATGCGTACGTTCACGTCGCCGAGCTGCCGGTCCAGTAGCTGCTCCGCCTTGCGTACGCGATAACGCAGCGTGTGGCGATGCAGGCCGAGCTCGGCGGCGGCTGGATCGAACTGGCCGTGATGATCCAGCCAGACCCGAAGGGTGTGGCACAGGTCGATGCCGCTGGAGTCGCGGTAGGCGTCCAACGGCGCCAGCATCGCCTCGGCGAACGCGGTGGCCGCCGCCGGATCGGCCAGCTCGACGGCGCCCGACGCGGCCAGCTCGTCGAAGTAGACCACCCGTCGGTCGCTCGCGGTGGCCGAGGCGAGGGCGTGCTGTGACTGCCGTACGCCATCGGCGAGCCGGTCCCTCGGCACCTCGCCGCCGAATCCGAGACGTACGCCGTCGA
>DATFRX010000255.1:0-15570 GCA_035262905.1 Nocardioidaceae bacterium | reverse complement strand
GATCAGGCCGTACGCGACCAGGCCGACCCGGACGGCATGTTCGAACCACGCGCTGTCGCTGACCGAGTGCACCGTTTCGCGCACTTCGGCACTCGTGGTCTTCGAATCGGACACCATCGACCCTCCCGCCACCTGTACGGTCCGACCGGCAGTACCCCGGAACGTCGAAGTCACACCTGCCGAGCTGTTGGGAGGGTCACTCATGCGGTGCCTCTACGTCGTCACGCACCCCGAGGCCACGCACCATGTCGAGCGGGTCGTCGGCGGATGGCATGACTCGGAGCTGACTCCGGCCGGAGCACGGGCCGCGGAGTCGATCGCGGACGCGTTGCGAGAGCGGATTCCCGACGGCGCCGAGGTGGACCTGTACACGTCGGACCTGAAGCGCACCCACCAGACCGCTGTCGTCGTCGGCGAGCGGCTGGGCGTCGAGCCGATCCTCGACCATCGGCTGCGCGAGAAGTCGTACGGCGAGGCCGAGGGCCGACCCCAGGAGTGGCTCGACGAACGCTTCGTACCGCCGCCCGCCGTCGGGGAACGGCTGGACCATGACGAGGGTGTGCCCGGCGCGGAGACGAAGGGGTCGTGTGCCCGGCGGGTCTACTCCGCGATGGAGGAGATCCTGGCCAGCGACTGTGCGCATCAGATCGTCGTGACGCACGGCCTGGCGATGAGCTTCGTGATCACGTCGTGGATCGCGATGCCGCTCGAGTCGCTTGCCTACGTCAGCTTCCGGGCGCCGGCGGGCAGCATCACTGAGCTTCGGGAGGACGACTACTTCCACAATCGCCAGGTCGTACGCCTGGGCGACACCGGTCATCTGGTGACATGACCCGTGGGAGTTACGCCCGGTCGTCGATCTCCGGCGTCGACGGAGGCATCTGGAGGTCGATCCGGCTGCCCCGGTCGAGTTGCCCCAGTGCCGCAGTCAGCTGGTTGACGGCCGACTCGACCTCTTCGTGTGCGCTGTTGCGCTCGGCGATGATCGCCGCGAGGACGAGCGCGGTCAGGGCGGTCGTCCCGTTGAAGGCCTGCAGCGTCGCCATGTTCGCGAGCAGGCCATGCTCGGCGAACGGCCCTGAGTCGTTCGCGGCGGAGACTACCGCGACCGTCGAGACGATGAGTGCGCACGGCGCCACCCCGACGATCTGGAATCGCAGAGCCGCCCAGATGAGGACCGGGAAGACCAGGAACAGGATCTCGTACTCGCTCGTCGTCGCCACGACGCTGACTACTAATGTGCTCGCGAACAGGCAGCCGCCCTCGACCCAGCGGAGCCAGGGGACGCCACGCGGCACGCGTAGGTTGGTCAGGATCACCAGCAGGAACGGCGTCACGACGAGTACGCCCATCGCATCGCCGGCCCACCACACCGACCAGGTCGACCAGAAGTCATTGACCGGGATCAAGTCGGTCAGCAGCAGCGCGGCCGTGCCGATGGTGGCGCTGAGGAGCATGCCGCCCAGGGCACCGAGAAATACCAGGGCGACCGCGTCGCGGCGGCGGTCGATCTGGGGACGGAAGCCGACCCAGCGCAGCAACAGAAAGGCGCAGACCGGTGCGACCGTGTTGCCGACCGTGATGAGGGTCGCGGCGATGATCGACGACCCGATGGTCGCGTTGACGACGAACGCACCGAGCGCGATGCCCGGCCAGATCCGAATACCGAGTACGAGCAGCGCGACCAGCGCGACTCCGGTGGGCGGCCAGTACGGCGTGACCTGGTCACCGACGAGCTCCTGCTGGAGACCCAGCTTGGCCGTCAGGTAGTAGGCGACCGCGACGCCGAGACTGGGCAGCGCCGCGATGACCCAGCGCCGGATCTCCTCACGGGTCGGCCAGGACCACGCATGGGCGGTTCCGGCGACGAGGACATCGGGAGTGTCCGCGATCTGGCCAGGGTCGAACCCGCCACGACCTTCTTCGTCGCTTCGCGGCGCTTCCATGAGATCTACGCAGAACGGCCGTGATGGTGGCGAACCACCATCTCAGGCGCCGTCCCCAGGCTCCTCCACGTTATGAAGCATTACCCGCGTATCGAGCCATGTCCACCCAGATGAATCGGACAACGGTGCCGGTCGCCCCAGTCGGACGGGACGTGAGCGGCTCGTCGCGGGACGGAGTCGGAATCGACCGGATCGGCGGAGTTCGGACATCGTCAGCGGTAGTCCGGCTGCTCCGCTCCCGGATCGGCCAGCACGACGTCGAGTTCGGGATGCGCGAGAAGTCGGTCGATCGCCACGGTGTTCGCACCGATGCCGGCGTAGTGCGGATCCACGTCGTCGGCGATGCACCAGGCGTGATCGGCGGGCCAGATGAACGCCGGATCCGGCATCCAGTCGCGAGGCTCGCCGGGTCGCCGGTCGGCGGCGCCCCAGTCGCCGAAGTCGGCCAACGAGCCGCGGAACAGGAAGTAGACGCGATTGGGGATCGTCACCTTCGGTCCGTCGAGGACCGAAGGCGGGAAGGCCGGCGCGATCGGATTCGCAGTCGGCGCCGCTCGACTCGCCTCGGGTGGATCGCGGTAGATCGCGGGCGGCCCTGCTTCCCTCTCCCACGCGACGACTCGTACACCGTCGTCGCCGTAGATGTCCGAAGACGCGCCCTCCCACAGGCAGAAGTAGCAGTCGTCCGGAGTGCCGGTGTGCTCGCTCAGCACCGCCAGTGCCGTGCGCAGCAGCTCGTGCTCCGGCGGACCCTCCGGTTCGACGTCGTTCTCCGACTGTCCCGGGTAGGCCGGATCGGGCAGGAAGCGCAGCCGCGCGTACGCCTCGAACCCCGCCGGCCCGAAGGTGACCAGCTGCTGCCACGGGAGACCGCTGCCGGTCAGCCAGTCCGCCGGCGACAGGTCCAAGCACGGTGTCAACGCCACATCCTGTGTCTACCGCGCAGGGCCCGTCGGCGCCAGGTCATACCGTGTTCGCGTGGTGAGTCAGATCGTCGACCGCCTGTTGCAGTCGGCCGAGCCGTCGGTGCGATGGAAGGTGCGTGCCGAGGTGTTGCGGGAGCCGGTCGACTCCGCCGCGATGCGTGGGCTGCGCGAGGAGGTGCGTCGGTCGCCGCGGGTGCAGGCACTGCTGACCAACCGCGGACCCGACGGGCGATCCACGGTGAGCAAGGGTGTCTACGCCAAATGGCAGGGCGCCCACTGGGTGCTCGCCACCCTGGCAGACATCGGCTACCCGCCGGGCGACGAGACGCTGCGTCCGATGGCCGAGCAGGTGCAGGACGATTGGCTTGGCGACTTCTTCTACGAGGAGTTCGAGGCGACCAGCAAGGCGCATGTCTACAACCGTCGAGGGGTTCCGGTGATGCAGGGCCGCTATCGGCGATGCGCCTCGCAGCAGGGCAACGCGCTCCGCAGCCTCTGCATCCTCGATCTGACCAACGATCGGACACCGGACCTCGTGGAGCGGTTGCTCCACTGGCAGTGGCCCGACGGAGGCTGGAACTGCGACAAGAATCCGGATGCCGACACGTCTGCCTTCTCCGAGACCCTGCTCCCGATGCGTGGCCTCATCGCGTACGCCAATGCGTACGACAGCAGCGAGGCGCGCGAGGTCGCCTGGGAGGCAAGCGAGGTCATGCTCAGTCGTCGGGTCGTCTATCGGCGCTCGAATGGCGCGTTGATCCACAAGGAGTTCGCTCGGCTGCACTTCCCGCTCTACTGGCACTATGACGTCCTCGGCGGGCTGCGCGGCCTGGCCGAGCTCGGCGTCGTGGCCGACGACCGTTGCGCCGACGCCCTCGATCTCCTGGAGAGCAAGCGCCTTCCAGACGGCGGTTGGCCGGCTGAGAATCGCTATTACCGGGCCTCGGACGAGATCGCGCTCGGTCGCGACTACGTCGACTGGGGCGGCACCAGCATTCGGCGGCTGAACGAGTGGGTCACGGCCGAAGCACTCTACGTACTCCGTGCCGCCGGCCGAATCGATCCGTAGGCCGAGGTCAGACCCGCGCCGCGAGAAAGGCCATCACGTCGTCGGCGACCGGGCCGGGATGGGCCAGATGCATGGCGTGCCCGATCCCGCGGTACGTGATGAGCCGGGAGTCGGCGATGCCGCGGAGCAGGCGATCCTGGTCGGCGCAGGCGAGCACGTCCTGGCCGCCGCAGATCAGCAGGGTCGGCGCCGTGATGCGTCCGAACGCCACCGGAAGATCCGCATCGAGCAGCCCGCGCAGCGTCGCCTGCCAGACCGCGGCCGGTGCCTTGAGGCTCTCCTCGACCAAAACCTCGGCGAAGTCGTCGGGCACCGACTCCGGTGACGTGCTGCGCACGAACTCCCGGACGAATCCCGGATCAAGCGGGTCGGACAGACTCATGATCTCGTCGGTCATCCCGACCACCATGGGCTTGCCGGCGAGGATCACCGGACTGCTGACCAGGATCAGCGCGGAGACCCGATCGGGCCGGCTGCTCGCGACCGATTGCGAGATCAGCCCACCGCTGGAGGTGCCGACGAGGGCCGCTCGATCGACTCCGACCACGTCCAGGAACTCCACGAGGTCGGCGGCGAAGTCCTCGAGCCGATAGCCGTCCAGCGGCCGATCGGCGTCGCCGTGGCCTCGCATGCTCGGCGCGTAGCAGTGCACTGTGGCGGGCAGCCGCTGGAGTACGGCCTCGAAATAGCGCCAGCTCTCGGCGTACGCGTGGACCAGGACGACCGGGATGCCCGAGGGGTCGCCAGTCTCGGCGTACGGAAGCCTTAGCCCGCTCGACAGGGTGGCGGTGTTGACGGCGATGGTGTGCATGGTCCGGTCCCACGACGAGGTATCCGGCCATCGTCGCACGGAGAGCGATCAGCCGGTGCGGGCCCAGAGGTCGAACGGGTTGCGGCTCGGGCGGAAGCCGTGGGCCTCGGCCATCGCCGCCGCGTCGGCGAGTCCGTCGCCGACGCTCGCGGGGTCGTGGGCGTCGCTCCCGATCGTCACAGCGTCGCCGCCCTCCTCGTGCCACCAGCGGAGGACGGTCGCTGGCAGCGGGACCCTGGTGTTGATCTCCAGCGCCCGGCCGGACTGCGCCGTGGCCCGCAGCGCGTGCCGGAACTCGGCCTCGAAGGCGGTCGGATCGAACGGCCCGTGCTCGCTCGGCCAGGAGCGCAGCGGGTAGTCGACGTGAGCGAGCACGGCGAACGCGTCGCTGTTCGCGACCAGGACGGCGACCTCCAGCAGGTACTCGCGCACGACGTCGACCGCTGGTCGATGGAGGTAGAGCCCCGGCGGCTCCCGGAACAGATCGCCGTCCGGGAGGCAGTGCAGGGAGCCGAGCACCCTGTCGAACGGACCGGCGCCGAGGACATCTCGGACGGCGTCGGCATACCAGTGGGGCTCACCCACCTCCAGCCCGGTGAGCACGGTCAGGTCCGGGAACAGGTCGCGGCAGCGGTCGACCGACTCGAGGTAACCCTCGACGTCGAACGACGGCGGCTTGATCTGCCCGTCGGAGTCGCTCGTCGTCACCAACGCATCGTCCGGGGCGCGGCCCTCCAACTCCTCCGGGTCGACGGTCCACACGGTGTGGTCCACGTGCTCGGTGAAGGCGATCGCGGGCAGTCCGAGTGCACTCGCCCGGGCGCACGAGTGCTCCATCGACCCGGCGACCGCATCCCAAGACCATTCGCTGTGTACGTGACTGTCCGGCGGCAGGGATACGTCCACGTCAGACACGCTAGCCATGCCCCAGGCCTCCGCTCGAACCGCAGATGCCGAAGATCACATCGGCTCGACAGCCCACGGGCGGTGGGCTAGCGTCCGTGTCTCCATGTGTGCCGAGGGGCGCCGCCGGGCTTGGGGAGAGACCATGGGATTCCGTAGCAGCACTGTGTTCGCAGGACTGTCAGTCGCGCTGGTGGCCGGCATGTTGGGCTCGACCGGTGACGCAGCGGCCGATGCGGAGGCCGGCAAGGCACCCAGGCCGGTGACCGTGCCGGGATCGTTCACCGGCTACGCGTTCGACTCGTGCGCGGCACCGGCACAGGCGACGATGGACAAGTGGCGGCAGTCGTCGCCGTACGGGGGAGTCGGGATCTACATCGGCGGCGTGCAACGCGTCTGCGACCAGCCGAATCTGAGTGCGAAGTGGGTACGCACCCAGCACGCTCGCGGCTGGAAGATCCTGCCGGTCTACGTCGGCCTGCAGGCGAGCTGCACGACCTACGAGCACCGGATGTCGAACGTCCGCGCGACCGCTCGCAACCAGGGGCGTCAGGCTGCGGCGCGGGCGGTCCAGGCGGCCAAGGGACTCGCGATCGGGCGCGGCAGCACGCTCTTCTACGACCTCGAGGACTACGACACCGGCCCGGACGACTGCCGGCAGGCGGCGCTGTCGTTCATGTCGGGATGGACCAAGCGACTGCACGAGCTCGGTTACAAGTCCGGCGTCTACTCCAACATCGCGGCGGCGATCCAGTCGCTGGACCTCGCCCATCGGGTCTCGCGCGGCTCGTACGTGATGCCGGACAACATCTGGTTCGCGTGGGCCAACGGCCGGTCTGACACGTTTGCCGGCGACTGGGTGCTGAGCGACCGGTGGGACGGTCATCGTCGCGTGCACCAGTACCGGATCGACGTGCCCCGGACGTACGGCGGCGCCACGCTGACCATCGACGCGAACTGGATGAACCTAGGCCGTGGCTCGGTCGCGCCGAAGGCCGCGCGCACCTGCGGAGTGCGGATGAACTTCGCCGACTACCCCGCTCGGCGCCGGGGTAGTCATGGGGCAGTGGTGTCGGCGGCACAGTGCCTGCTGAAGCAGCAGGGATTCGGTCGGATCAGCGTGAGCGGGCACTACGACCGGGCGACGGCAGCCGCCGTACGTCGGGCGCAGCGGGCCCGCGGCCTCGCGGTGACCGGTGCGATGAACTCACGTACCTGGACCACGTTGCTGGCCCATGGCAGCTCGCCGCTGCTGAAGGTCGGCTCGGCCGGTGAGTCGGTGCGTCATCTGCAGCGGGCGCTCACTGCCGCGCTGGATCGCCGGGTCGCGATCAACGGCGTGGTCACCAAGAGCACCAGCAAGGCGATCCAGGCGTACGAGCGGACGCATGGACTGACCGTGGACGGCATCGTCGACTCCGCACTCTGGACCCGGCTCCACAACGGGCGCTGATTGGTCCACGATCCTGCCGTCGCATCGGACCTTATCGAGCGGCGGCGGGAGTGCCACGGTGATAGCACCATGACGTGGCGGCCCGGCTGGAGCTGGGCCAGAGGAGGTGTACGCGGTGTCGGTTTCGGTGCTCGACATGTCGGTGTCGGTCGACGGGTACGTCGCCGATCCCGACGACTACCTCGGCGGTGAGGACGGCCACCGGTTGCACAACTGGTTCGCGCCGGGCGGTGAGTCCGCGCCGCCGTCGGAAGCCGCCCAGGCGTTTCTCGACGAGTGGGAGGCCTGCGGAGCGGTCCTCGCCGGGCGGCGTACTGCAGAGCTCATGGACCACTGGGGCGGTGACCATGCCGGCGCGCCGATCTTCGTGCCCAGCCACCGGCCACCGCCGCCGGCCGCCCGATGGGGCTACCCGCTCGTGACCTACGTCGCCGACGGGATCGCGAGCGCGATGGAGCAGGCGAAGGCCGCCGCCGGCGACCGGGACGTCCAGGTGCGAGGCGGGTACACCGGCCAGCGGGCGATCGAGGCCGGCGTGCTCGACGAGATCCAGGTCCATCAGATCCCGGTGCTGCTCGGCCGCGGTCGTCGGTTGTTCGAGGATTTCCTGCCGGCCGAGATCGAGCTGGAGATCGTCCGCGTGATCGACACTCCGAAGGCCACCCACATCCGCTATCGCATCCTGCGTTGAAGCTTCGGGTACGAAACGCGACGTCGCGTGATGGCTCTCTGAGCCGTCATCGCGCCAGACTGCGCGTGTGACTTCCGTGTTCGCTTCGTCCGACTCATCAGGCTTCTGGTCCGGGACCGGGAGCGCCATAGTCGGCGCCGCCCTGTCTGGCGTCGTGGCGGTCGGCGCCGCCTTTCTCGCCGCCTGGCTCGCGAGACGACACGATCGACTGCAGCAGGATCATCAGGCCGTGGCCCGGCTCAGCATCGTCGTGTACGACGTGGCGGAGGCGCTCGGCGACTACCGGCGAGCTGACTACGCCGACTTCGCCCGCCAGCGGGTTCGGGCGCTGCGGCGGGCGGTCATCCTCGAGGCGCCCTATCTGACCGAGAGCGTGCTGCTGGAGCAGGTCTACGCGTCGATTGCCTGGATGGAGGACGTCTGGGTCCCTGCTCTCGAGGGCTTCCTGGACGAGGGCGACCAGTCGGCGATGGATCCCGAGTTGCGACTACTCAACATCAAGAGTCTTTCGCTCGGGGGTGCATCTGTGATGGGCGATCTCAACCTCGCCCTCGGCGTCTGGCAGGCCAGCGAACATGTCAGCGACGTCGTGTCGTTCCCGGACTTGGACGGAGCTCGTGACCCGAGCTGAGGCGTCTACGTCGTGATGCTGACGAATCCGGCGGTGGCGAGGATGGCGACGCCGAGCAGAACCCAGCGAGCAATCGGGTTGTAACGCAGCCGTTTGAACGCGAGCACCGCCGCGATGACGATGCCGACGCCCGGCAGGATGGTGGCGGCGAGCACGACCGCCGTCCAGATGGCGATCTCGGCCCTCGATGCCGGCCGATGCTCCGGAGCGAAGTACGAGCCAGAGGACTCGGGACCGGCATCGCTCATGCCCGAACGGTAGTCGTCGGGCTCACGTTCGTGGAGGGAGGGGCGCGCCATCCTGACGGTAGACGAAGCAGACGCCGTACAGGTGGGCGATGTAGCCGGGAAATGCCTCGGGAGGTTGCCAACCCGCTGTTACCTCGAAGGCCGCCGTCTGTTCCTTGGCCGGAAGGTTGTCGCGGCACTGGGCTGTCGCGCGTCGCAGCTGGCTGGGTGGCGGGTAGCTGTCGAGGCTCTCGAGCTTCGCGATCTGCCCGGTCTCCTCGTAGATGTGTGACTTGCCGCAAGGGACGAACCACTGGTTGAAGATTTGCGGGTCCCTCTGCAGGCATGCCAGCAAGTCCGCAGCGTGCTTCGTGGTGGCATCCTTGGCGGAGTAGGTGCGCAGGGATTGTTCGTATTTGTTGTCGAACTTTGCGCCGATGATGTCCGCCCAGTCGCGCGGGAACCCTACGTCGCAACGGATCCAGGAGGCGCCTGCGGCCACCTGCTTCTTGGACGGCAGCCAATCCAGCCCGGTCACCGGATACCAGTAGTCGACACGCCCGACGTATCGACCTGCGGCGATTCCGCACGAATCCTGGAAGTCGTTGGCCGCTTGGACAGTGGGATCCGGCACCTTCTGGACGTAGACCGTTTCGGTGGTGTGCGGCTTGGTGCAGGCCACCTCGGGCGAGTCGTTGAAGCGATGTCCGGCCTTGAAGCCGCTTGGGGGTATGTTCCAGCAGGTTCCGACCTGAGGAGCGCCGCGCATCGCGGCTGCCTGAGTGGCGGAGGCCGCTGCGGATGTCGGGGTGGAGGAAGGCTTCTGCTCGGTGGTGGAGTCAGAAGACGACGAGCACGCAGTCGCCAGCATCGCCGTGGCGGCGATGACAGCGCTGACAACTCTGCTGCGCATGAACGATCAGATCCCGCTAGTGCCGGCGACCCTTCGCCTGAGGTGCCCGAAGCAGGTCCCGACGTCAGTACCACCAGCATCTCGCCTACTGCCCTGGCGATGACTAGGGCCCAACGGCCCGTAGCCGTCGCCGCCTGGCTTCAGCCGACCAGAACCTCGTCCCAGGCGGCCTTGGTGAACTCCGGGCCGGCGCGCTCGCAGCTGTGCGCGGCGATGGAGCATCGGACGAAGACCACGCGATCCCGCCCTGTGGTCTCCGACGACTCGACCGGGAGGACGAAGTGATCGTTGTCCTCCCATCCGGGCTGTCCAGTCCCGTTCGTCGGCAGCTCCCACGGCGTGACGTTGCCCTCGTCCACGTTGAGCATGTCGAGGTCGTCCGTCAGGGCGTGGGTGCCGTCCGGGGAGAGCGAGACCGGCGAGGTGGCTCCCGCAGCGCAGCCGTCATAGAGCGGTGTTGTGTCGCCACCGGCGTCGAGGTGCACGACGTTCAAGCAGTCCTCGCCCGCCGCCACGAGTCCGATCGGTGCCGTCGCAGCGCCAGCCCAAACCGGATCCGGCAGCCGTACTGGAGCACTCCCGGGCCGCCACAATCGCGCGGATGCCCTCTGGCGGCTCGAGTACAGCAGGCCGACCGAGGTCCAGCCGGTCGAGTAGAACGCATCGGGCGGCGTCCGGCCGATCACGCGACGCTGCGCGATGTCGATGAGCGCGCCGCCCATCGCGAACAGCCTGCCGTCCGGCGAGAGGGCTCGTACTCCGATCGAGCCGTGGTACGGATCTCGCGGCAGCAGCTCGATCGTTCCCTTCGCCGTGACCAGTCCGTAGCGGAGCCAGGCCGACAAGCCGCCCTTGTGTGGCCCGTGCGGGTAGACGGTGACCAGCCATCCCTCTGGCGTTTTTCCGATGGGCAGGCCGGCCCCGCGCGGAAGCGGTGCCCGTCGGCCGGGGACATGGCTGGCCATACCGGTGAGGTAGGCGAGCCGGATCGGTGGTCCCTGCGGCAGCTGGCGCGCCCACGCGATCGGATCGATCTGGATGAGCCGTGGCTGATCCGGCCCGGGTGGCGAGTCATTACCTGATCCGTCGAAGTAGACCAGACTGCCGCCGACGAGGGCGATCAGCGCGGCCGCGCAGCCGGTCAGCAGCCGACTCCGACGGCGCTGGCGTCGGGCCGACCCGCTCTCCTCGATCACGCTGGCGATCAGCTCTGGGTCGGCGTGGACCGGGTCGACGGCTGCTGCCAGGCGATCGCGCAGCTGATCCTCTGCCCACTGCGGGCGCAGCGTCTCGAGGGCGTGGGTGGTGTGGCGCCTCGCAGTGGCCGCGGAACATCCGAGGGCGGCAGCGACCTGTGGCTCCGAGTAGACGTCGTAGTAGCGCAGGACGATCGTGGCCCGCTGCCGAGCCGGCAGTTGCCGGAGGGCAGCCAGGATGGTGAGCCGGCTCGTGGCTCCGTCGTTGACCGGCCGCCCGCCGTTGTCTCGGCCACCGGTCGCCGCGCGTACGAGAGACCGCCGAGCTTCGGCCTCGGTCGCCTCGGGCGTACCGATCCGACGGCGCTTGGCATAGGACCGGACCAGCGCCGTCTGGACCAGGTCCTCGGCAGTCGCCCGGTCGCCGGCCGTCAGGAGGATCGCGGTACGCAGCAACGCCGATGCCCTGGCGTTGACGAACTCGGCGTACTGATCCTCGGATGTCACCGGCGTCGGCCTCATCAACGCCATCCTGACCGACTGCGGCCGCGAATCACGAGTTCAGGCGACCAGGACCTGTTCGCTGACGGGCTTGGTGAACTCCGGGCCGGCGCGTTCGCACTCGTGCATCGCGATCGAGCATCGGACGAAGACCACCCGATCCCGGGTCGCGGTCTCCTGCGACTCGAGCGGGAGGACGAAGTGGTCGTTGTCCTCCCATCCGAGCTGTCCGGCGATGCCGCTGGTCGGCAGGTCGTACCGAGTGATGGTCCCCTCGTCGACGTCGAGCACGTCGAAGTCAGCGGTCAGGGCGTGGGAGCCGTCGGGGGACAGTGAGATGGGCGAGCTGGCTCCGGAGGCGCAACCCTTGTAGATGACGCTCACGTCCCCGTCGGCGGTGAGGCGTACGACGTTCATGCAGTCATCGCCCGATGACGCGAGTCCGATCGGCGCGGTCGCTGCGGTGTCCCAGATCCGGTCCGGAAGCGCGATCGGGGGACTCCCGGGTCGCCACAGCCAGCCCGACTCGTTCGGACCGCCGACGTACAGCAGGCCGATCGGCATCCAGCCCGTCGAGTAGAACGCATTGGGCGGTGTCCGGCCGACCACGCGGCCTTGTGCGAGGTCGATGAGCGCGCCGCCCATGGCGAACAGCTTCCCGTCCGGTGACAGCGCCTCCAGCACGAAGGAGCCGTGGTACGGGTCTCGGGGCAGCGGCTCGATCGTTCCGTTCGCGCTGACGAGTCCGTAGCCCAGCCTGGCGGGCAGGCCACCTGTGCTTGGCCGGGCGGCGCGGTTGACGGTCACCAGCCACCCTGCGGTGGTCTTGCCGACCGGCCGGCCGGCGTCGTGGGGCAGGGGTGCCGGTCGGCCAGGGAGATGGATCGCCCGGTCGCCGACATAGGCGAGCCGGACCGGTGGTCCCTGGGGCAGCTGGTCTGCCCAGGCGATCGGATCGACCTGGAGGAACGGAGTCGGCGGGTCCGGTCTGGGCGGTGAGCCGTCCGACTCGTCGTAGAAGACAAGCCCGCCGCCCACGAGCGCGATCATCGCGGCGGCGCAGCCGGTCAGCCACCAGTTTCGGCGGCGCCGGTGCTGTGCCGACCGGCTCTCCTCGACCACCCGGGTGACCAACTCCGGCTCGGCGCGGACCAGATCGGCCGCCGCCGCCATGCTCGTCTGCAGCGTATTCTCCGCCGCCCATCGCGTGCCCAGCGTCTCGAGAGCACGCGTGCTGTGCCGCCGCACGGTGCTCGCGGCGGACCCGAGAGCATCGGCGACCTGGGCCTCCGAGTAGTCGTCGTAATAGCGCAGTACCACTGTGGCCCGTTGCCGAGGCGGGAGGGTTCGAAGGGCGTCGACGATGGTGAGCGGGCTCGTGTTGCGGTCGTCGTGGCCGTCGATCCGTCGTCCGCCGTCGTCTCGACCCCGGGTCACCGCGCGAACGAGTGACCGCCGAGCGTCGACCTCGGTCGCGATCGGCGTCCGGACTCGACGCTTGGCGTAGGCCCGGACCAGAGACGTCTCGACCAGGTCCTCGGCACGTGCCCGGTCGCCGGCCGTGAGCAGGATCGCCGTACGCAGCAGGGCCGATGCCCTGGCGTTGACGAACTCGACGTACTGATCCTGCGATGTCACCGGCGTCGCCCTCCCTCCCGCCATCCTGACCGATCGTGGCCGCGACCGTTGGGCGAATCAATCTTGGGAATGTTGCCGAGGAGTGTCGAATCGAGCCGGTCTCCTCCGTAGAAGAAGTGAGAGGCACCGAAGGTGCCGCCCACGCGAGGAGACCGAGATGCTCAGCAACGGCAACGCCTACCAGGCCGAGATCCACTACCGCCGGCAGCAGCTCCGTGCCGACCTGACTCGGCGGCAGCGGGTCAAGCAGGCCAAGCTGGCCCGCCGCAAGCGCAGCAACCGCTGACCCTGAAGAATCCGCGGCATAGGGTGTCGAATCGGCCGGACGTGTTCGTAGCAGGGGTGAAAGGCCCGGACGGGCCCGCGAGAACCTAAGGAGACAGCGATGGCGAAGTACATGATGTCGGTCTTCGGGCCGGCCGAGCGCACCGAGTACGGCAGCTACTCCTCCGAGGAGGAGATGACGCAGGCCCACGCCGACACGGGCGCCTTCAACGAACGCCTCATGGACGAGGGTCACTGGGTCTTCGCCAACGGCCTCGGGCCGGCGTCGACCGCCACTGTCGTCGACGGGCAGGGTGCCGAGCCGGTGCTCACCGACGGGCCTTACCTGGAGTCGAAGGAGTACATCGGCGGCTTCTGGATCATCGACGCTCCCGACCTCGACGTGGCGCTGAAGCTGGCCGCCGAGGCGTCGAAAGCCTGCCGGGGCAAGGTCGAGGTGCGACCCTTCGACGGCGAGTGACCGCCGTCGACGAGGCGATCACCCGGGTACACCGTGAGGAGTGGGCCCGGGTTGTTGCCTCGCTGACCAGGCGCTTCGGTGACCTGGACCTCGCCGAGGAGATGGCCGCCGAGGCGTTCGCCGTCGCCGTCGAGCGCTGGCCAACCGACGGCGTACCCCCCAATCCCGGCGCCTGGATCACCACCACCGCGAACCGGCGCGCGATCGACCGACTTCGCCGAGAGTCCCGTCGTGACGACAAGCAGCAGGAGGCTCAGATGCTGCACGACGACAGTCCGCCTGAGCGGCTCGGCGTGATCGACGACGACCGGCTTCGCCTGATCTTCACCTGCTGCCACCCGTCCCTGGCAATGGAGGCCCGGGTCGCCCTGACGCTCCGAATGGTCGGCGGGCTGACCGTGCCGGAGATCGCCCGCGCCTTCCTTGTCCAAGAGACCACGATGGGCCAGCGGATCACCCGCGCAAAAGGCAAGATCAAGGCGGCGAAGATCCCGTATCGAGTCCCCTCCTCCGAGGACCTGCCCGCCCGTGTCTCCGGCGTCTTGGCGGTCCTCTTCCTGATCTTCAACGAGGGCTACCTCACCTCGGACCCCGAGAAGGAGGCCGTACGCAGCGACCTCACCCTCGAGGCGATCCGGCTGACCCGGCTGGTGTACGCGCTGCTGCCCGCCGACGGCGAGGTGGCCGGGCTGCTGGCGCTGATGCTGCTCACTGAGGCTCGCCGGGCGGCGCGGGTCTCGGCGTCGGGAGAGCTGGTCACGCTCGACGACCAGGACCGCGGCGCCTGGGACGCTGCACTCATCGCCGAGGGACATGTGCTCGTCCGCGAGCGGCTCACCGCCGTCGCCACAGGTCAGGGACCTCCCGGCCGCTACCAGATCCTGGCCGCCATCAACGCCGTGCACACCTCGGCCAGGGACGTACGCGACACCGACTGGTCCCAGGTCGTCGCCCTCTACGACCAACTCGTCCGGATCGATCCGTCGCCCATCGTCGCGCTCAACCGGGCCGTTGCGGTGGCCGAGCTCGACGGGCCGGACGTTGCGCTGGCGGAGGTCGACCGGCTGGACCTCGATAGTTACCACGCCTATCACGCCACCCGCGCCGACCTGCTACGCCGGCTCGGCCGGTCGGCAGAGGCCCGCACCGCGTACGAGCGGGCCATCGAGCTGGCCGGCAACACTGCCGAGGTCGCCTACCTCAGTCGCCGGCGCGACCAGCTCGGGAACAGGTGAGCCCGCAGCCGATAGGTCATAGTTCTGATGTGGTGAGGGTCCTTAGACAGCGACGCTTGCAGGGTCAGAATCCCTCGATAGGAACCGCGGAGTACGGCATGTCCAGGCACCCGTCCCACCATCGGCTCCGGATCGTTGCCTGCCCAGAGCCGGGCTGCACCGCTCCGGCCGAGGTCATTGATCACCACATCGCCCACTCGACCAGCGGACCGGTGCCCATGACGCGCACCCGCTGCATCGGCAAGCACATCCGGGACTGGGTCGACGTCGCCGCATGATGCGTACGGCGCCTCGCTCGAGAATCGATCGAACGATGGCTGCCGGGCGTTTGTCACCGGTCTGGCTGGTGCTAATCGGCATCATGTCGGTGCAGTTCGGCGCGGCGGTCTCCAAGGACCAGTTCGACCAGATCCCGCCGGTCGGCATGGTGATGCTGCGGCTCGTCACGAGTTCGCTGATCCTGCTCGCCATCGCCCGTCCCCGGCTCGGCGGCCGTACCGCGAGGGACTGGCGACCGGTCCTGGCACTTGGCTTGGCGCTGGGAGCGATGAACTGGGCGTTCTACGAGTCCTTCGCCCGGATCCCACTCGGTGTGGCGGTGACGATCGAGTTCATCGGCCCGTTGACGATCGCGGCCATCGGCAGCCGTCGCCCACGCGATCTGGTGTGGGTGGGCCTGGCCGCA
>DATFRX010000254.1:0-2812 GCA_035262905.1 Nocardioidaceae bacterium | reverse complement strand
TCCGGCCGTCAGCGCCGGACGCGACTATAGGCGACCGTCAGGACCATCCGCTCCAATGCGTGGTCCGGATCGCCGGCCCCACCCTTCACGCTGACATCCGCCGCCGCGACGGCCTGAATCGCCTGGGCGAGCCCGCCCGGTGTCCAGGACCGCACCTGCGTCCGCAGGTTCTTGAGCCGGAACGTCGGAACCCCGATCTGACGGGCGAGATCGCCGTCGCGCAGGCCGGGCGGCGCGCTCTGCAGCCGGGCCAACGACCGCAGTCCGGACGCGAACGCACTGGTGACCAGCACCGCCGCTACCTTGTGCCCGGACGCCCAGCGCAGTTGCTCCATCGCATCCGCGACGCGACCCTCGATCGCCGCGTTGGCGATGTCGAAGCTGCGCACCTCGGCTCGGCCGGCGTGATAGCGGCGTACCAGGTCGATGGTGATTCGCTGCGGTGCGAAGTCGCTGACCAGCTGATGCGAGGCGGCCGAGAGCGCTCGCAGATCGTGCCCGACCGCGCCGAGCAGGAACTCCGCGGCGTCGTTGGTGATGGAGCCGCCGTGTCGCTTGGTTTCTGCCGAAACGTAGCGGCCGAGCTCCCAGGGCTTCGGCTCGTCGCATCGCACCTCGTCGACCGTCGGGAGCTTGCGGAGCCGATCGACCAGGCGCTTGCCCTTGGTGCTGCCCGAGTGGACGAGCATCAGAACGACGTCGGGGGCGGGCGCCTCGGCATAGGCGACGAGCTCGTCGTGCATGGTGTCGTCGAGTTCGGAGAGCTGCCGGATGACGACCGCGCGGACCCGGGCGAACAACGACGGGCTGGTCAGCTCGATCAACGCCCCGGGCGCCAGGTCGGAGGCCTCGATCTCGGTGCGATCGAAATCGGCGTCCATGGCGGCGGCCGCCTCGAATCCGTCGGCCACGGCCCGCTCGGCGAGGAACTCCGCGGGTCCGATGATCAGCCGGACCAAGCCGGAGTTCGCGTCAGCAGCCATCGCGGTCAGCATCCCACGACCGGCCGACATCCGACGCGGAGAGGTCATCGCGTCACCACGCCGAGCTCGCCGCCGTCGACGACGACTGCGATGTCACCCGACTCGTCCGTACGCGCGACGACGGCACCCTGGTCGGCCAGCAGGTCGAGGGTCTCCGGGGCCGGGTGGCCATAGTCGTTGTCGGCGCCGACGCTCACGACAGCCAGCCGCGCTCCCACCGTACGGAGGAACTCCGGATCCTGGTCGGCGCTGCCATGGTGCGGCACCTTCAGCACATCGGACCGCAGCACCTCCGGGCCCCAGGCGAGGAGCGACTGCTGGGCCGATGTCTCGACGTCACCTGTCAGCAGCAATGACACTCCCCTGGTCCGGACCGCCAGGACGACG
Organism: Nocardioidaceae bacterium; assembly: GCA_035262905.1. Taxonomy (GTDB): domain Bacteria; phylum Actinomycetota; class Actinomycetes; order Propionibacteriales; family Nocardioidaceae; genus DATFRX01. Next base: position 1,442 of record DATFRX010000254.1, on the reverse strand, counting down.
CTGCCGTCGTTGATCGCCTCGTCGCTGCCGTCGCTCGCGACCAATCCGGGATCCGGCCCGAGCACGGTCCACGCCAGCGGGCCCACCGAGCCGGTGGTGCCGTAGGCCAGCTCGTGGATCGGTACGTCGTGCGCCTGGGTCCACGCGATCACCGGGGCGTACGCGGGATCGTCCGACCCGCCCGGGGCGAACGCCAACGCCCCGACCGGACGGCCGTCCGCAGCGCCGGCGAGTCCGTCGATGTGGTCGGCGTGTGGATGGGTCAGGACAACGAGGGCGACAGCATCGACGTCCAGGCCGTCGAGGCAGCGGTCGACCGCGGCCGGCTCCGGGCCGGTGTCGACGACGACGGCCGATCCGGCACCGGCGTCGAGGACGAGCGCGTCACCCTGGCCGACATCGCAGGCCACCACGACCCAGCCCTCCGGTGGCCAGCCGGGAGTCGGCGGATGCAGGATCCACACGCCGGTCGCAATCACGGCGATCACGAGTGCGATCGGCCGGCGCAACAGCCACGGCATCGCGGCGATCAGCGCCAGGCAGATGACCACCAGCAGCACCATCCGCGGACCGTCCGCGGGCCACTCCACGCTGGCGCCGGGCAGGGCCGCACCCCGCCGCGCGACCTCGACGATCCACCACGCCGCGCCGGTCGCGCCCCAGCCGACTAAGTGCGCCAACGGCGGCCACACCAACGCGAGCAGACCGGCGATCAGACCGAGCACGGTCGCCGGTCCGACGGCGGGCGCCGCCAGCAGGTTGGCGACCACGGCGACCATCGACACTTGGTCCGACAGGATCGCGACCACCGGCGTGCAGACCAATTGGGCGGCCAGTGGGACGCTGATCGCCTCGGCGAGCACCCGAGGCATCCAGCCCGCCAGCGCCCGTGTCCATCCCGGTGACAGCAACAGGATGCCGCCGGTCGCCAGCACCGAGAGGATGAACCCGGCCGATCGTGCCAGCCATGGATCGATGAGTACGAGCACGACGATCGCGATCGCCAGGGCCCGTACGCCGCGTCGTCGGCCTCCCGCACCGAGACCGGCTATCGCCACGACTCCCATGGCGGCCGAACGGAGGACGCTCGGGTCGGGTCGCGCCAGCACGATGAAGCCGGCGGTGGCCACGACGCCGACGACGAGTTGCGCGTAGCCCCGCACGCCGAGCCATCGCGAGACGGTGAGCACGAAGGCCAGCACCAGGGTGAGATTGGTGCCGGACACGGCGAGCAGGTGGGTCATGCCGCAGGCCCGGAACGCCTCGGCCAGCTCATCGGAGATACCGCGGTCGTCGCCGTCGACCAGAGCGGGCACGAGCGCCCGCTCGTCCGGTGGCGCCGGCGCAACTCCTTCGGCGACACCGGCGCGTAATCGTTCGGACAGCCGCCACCACCAGGCCGGCTCACCGACGATGTCGACGATTCGGCTCGGCAGGAAGAC
>DATFRX010000253.1:0-5545 GCA_035262905.1 Nocardioidaceae bacterium | reverse complement strand
CGGCTTCTGGGGCAAGCAGGGTCCCGAGTTCCTCGACCGCCGGCTCGCCCTGTACAGCGCCGAGCAGCGGATGATCCTCGGGGCCAACACGTTTCGGCAGTTCGTGCAGTTACTGGGCTCGAGCACCGGGGTCGATGAGCTCGACCCGGTGAACACCCGGATGCGAAACCTGCCGACGACGGTGGTGTCGACCACCCTCGAAGCACCCCTCGACTGGCCGGACGCGACCGTCGTGAGCGGCGACGCCGTCGATGTCGTCGCCCGGCTCAAGAAGGAGTCCGACGTACCGCTGCTCTCGCACGGCAGCCTGTCGATGAATCGCGCGCTGATGGCCGCCGGCCTCGTCGACCAGGTACGGGTGACGGTGTTCCCGGTCATCACCGGTCAGACCGGCGAGGACCCGATCTTCGAGGGTGCTGCCGACTTCGATCTGGAGCTGATCGACAGCCGGACGCTCGACGGGCATACCCAGGAGCTCACCTACCGACCCACCCTGCATTGATCGTTGGTTTAGGACGTACCGAACGTCGGCCGTCACTCTGCCGACGCTTGTAGCTCCCAGGCGGCATGGATCGCAGCTTCGATCGCGGCAGCGTCGCCCTCTGACAGGCGGGCGACGACCATCATGTGCGCGTCGTACGTGGGCGGCACGAAGAAGGTTGTCGGGTGTGCTGCGAGCAGTTCCTCACGCTCGGCGAAGCCGCTGCGGATCACGATCGAGGAGTCGTCCAGCGCGCGGGCCACGAGCCGGCCGCTCAGCGACCATCGCAACCGCCCCTTCACAGACGACTCGCGCACCCCCTCCATCGCCAGCGCGATCCGCGACACGTCAGCCAGCTCCATCACGCCAGCCTACGAGGGTCGAGCGGCGAAGGTGGCAGTCCGGCGACCACGGCTGCTCAGGACATCGAGCGGTTTCGTACAGGCGCTGGTATTGGGCCGTCAGCGGTCGTTTCGGAGCGCCAGGGTGCGCGCCACTCGGCTGGTTCCCAGGCCTCCATGATGTAGATGCGTTCGTGAGCCACCTTGTCGTCTCGGAACTCCAGGAGGTTCACGGTGTACATCCAGGGGGCGCCGTCGTAGCTGATGAGGTTCTCGCAGACCACAAGATCGTTTCGGTGCGTGATGCGCCGGATGTGGAACTGGAGCCATGCCGGGTACTGCCTGCGCCACTCCCGGAAGTTCGTGACGCCCTCGAATCGCTCGCCCGACTGAGGAAACTCGAGGACGGCGTCTTCGTGATAGATCTCGTGTGAGATGTCCTCGTCTCTGCCGGAGTACTCCCAGTGTCGCCGCAGTTGCCGGATCAGCTCCGCGTCGTCGACCATGTCACCCTCCGTCGTACTGCCCCTCAACAGGCTGAGGGAATCGCCGGACCGGACAAGGGCCGAAGGGCCCGGATGCGCGGACGCCGACAATGCTGCACCAGCGGCTCGGCCATGCCTGGCCCCTGCACCAGGCCGACAGCCCCGAACCCGGCTTCGAGGAGCGCGGCCACGATCAGGACGACGACTCACAGCACGAAAACGACCAGTAAAGTGCCGCCTGAGTGGATCGCCGCACGGGTGGGATGCCCCTCACCTGGGTGTTGGTGGGCCGCCGGGGACTCGAACCCCGAACCTATGGATTAAAAGTCCACAGCTCTGCCAATTGAGCTAGCGGCCCCGCGACAGCGTATCGAGACGGCGTCCGGGCAGCTTGAGGGATTGCGGTCGCCATGGCTACCAAAATCCCTCAGGATCCGTCGGCGGAGTCGGTATGCTGGTGCGGTCTTGTTGTCGCCGATGGGAGTGCTGGTGCGCATCTGAGGTCGAGACACCGCGCCGACGTGATGTCGTGTGCTCCGCCGACCCTATGCGAGCCCCTCCGGCAACGCACCCCGATCCACGTCGCATCCGTGTCTCCACGTGTTGTCCCGCAACCCGTACTCCTCGGAGGCACCTTATGTCCCAAGCCATTGTCGTCAACGAGCTTCGCTTCGCCTGGCCCGAAGGCGATCTGCTGTTCGACGGGCTCAGCTTCATCGTCGGCCCCGGACGTACTGGTCTGGTCGGCGTCAACGGCTCCGGCAAGTCCACCCTATTCCGGCTCCTGACCGGTGAGCTGACGCCGCAAGCCGGATCGATTCGGATCGAGGGACGGGTCGGCTATCTGCGCCAGGACCTGACGCTCGAGGCGAGTATGCCGGTCGACGAGGTGCTGGGCATCGCGGGAGTACGCCGGGCGCTGGCTGCGATCGAGCGGGGCGATGTCGACGAGGAGCACTTCAATGCGGTCGGAGACGACTGGGACGTCGACGAACGGGCTCGGGCGATGCTCGACCGGCTCGGCCTGACCGCGATCGAACTGGATCGGCGGGTCGGCGAGATCTCGGGCGGCGAGGCGGTGCTGCTGGGTCTCGCGGCGCAGTTCCTCCGGCGGCCGGACGTGCTGCTCCTCGACGAGCCGACCAACAACCTCGACCTGGCGGCCAGGCGACGGCTTTACGATGCGGTGGCGAGCTGGACCGGCGTCATCCTGATCGTCAGCCACGATCGCGAGCTGCTCGAGCGGGTCGACACGATCGCCGAGCTCCGTGGCGGCCGGGTCCGGAGCTATGGCGGCAACTTCACCGCGTACGAGGAGGCTGTCGCGCTCCAGCAGGAGTCGGCGGAGCGGGCCGTACGCGCGGCGGAGGGTGATGTCCGGCGGCAGCAGCGGGAGCTGATCGAGAACCAGATCAAGCAGAGTCGGGGGGAGCGGTACGGCAAGAAGTCGTTCGAGAACACCCGGCGGCCTCGGGCTGCGATGCGGGCCCTGAAGCGCACCGCGCCGGCCAACGCCGCCAAGCTTCGCAACCTGCACATCGACCGGCTCGACGAGGCACGGGAGCGGCTGACCACCGCCGAGGATGCGGTACGCGATGACGACGTGATCGCCGTGGACCTGCCGGAGACGGCGGTGCCGGCCGGGCGGACCGTGCTGCGGATCGAGGGTGCCGAGCTGCGAAGCGGGGCGACCGTCGATCTGGAGCTGCGCGGGCCGGAGCGAGTGGCGTTGCTCGGCGTGAACGGGTCGGGCAAGACGACGCTGCTCGAGACGATCACCGGCAGCCTCGATCCGATGGCCGGCATGGTGCGTCCGACCGTCCCGCTGCGCTACCTGCCGCAGCGGCTGACGGTGCTCGACGATGCCGAGACCATCGTGGCGAACGTGGCGCGATTCGCTCCGGCTGCGACGACACTTGCGATCCGGTCCCGGCTGGCCCGCTTCCAGTTTCGCGGCGATCGGGCCGACCAGGTCGTGGGCACGCTGTCCGGAGGTGAACGGTTCCGCGCCACACTGGCGGCCCTCATGCTGGCCGAGCCCGCGCCACAGCTGCTGCTGCTCGATGAGCCGACCAACAACCTCGACATCGCTAGTGCCGAGCAGTTGTCGCAGGCGCTTGCCGCGTACGAGGGGGCGTTGATCGTTGCTAGCCACGACGTCAGATTCCTTCGTACGTTGGGAATCACGCGATGGCTGCAGCTCGACGGCATCCTTGCCGAGATCGATCCACCCGACTAGGGCCGGCCCAGCTGCCGGCGTACCTCGTGCATCAGGATGCCGGCGGCGACCGCCAGGTTGAGCGACGTGGCATGGCCGACCATCGGGATCGTGACGACGTGATCGCCGCGGGCCAGGTCGTCGTCGGACAGGCCGGTGCGCTCGGGGCCGAGGACGACCATGACGGGCGGCCGCAACGTCACCTGGTCGAGCGGTGTCTCGGCGCGGGCCGACGTGGTCAGCGTCGCGATGCCCCGCTCGGCCGCCCAGTCGAACGCCGCGTCGAGACCCTCGGCTCGCGCGATCGGCAGGTGGAACAGCGATCCCATGCTGGCCTTGACGGCCTGCGGTGCATAGGGATCCGCGGTCGGCCCCGTGAGCACCAGGCCACCGGCGCCGAACGCCTCGGCGGTACGGATGATCGTGCCGAGGTTGCCGGGGTTCGCTGTCTCGTGGGCGGCGACCAGGAAGCCATCGGACGCGACGTCGAGATCGTCGAGGTCGAGCACGTTGCTGCGTACGACGGCGGCGAGCCCGGATGGGCCGTCTCGATCGGAGAGTCGCGCGAACAGGTCGGCCGTCAGGCGTGCCACCCGTACCCCGCCGGCCTCCTGCGTGGCGACCATCGCGCTCGCCGGTGAGTCGCCGATCAGCTCGGGCGCGACGACCAGCTCGTCGATCGGAGCGCCGGCGTCGACCGCCTGCCATACCGGTGCGACACCTTCGACGACGAAGACGCCCTCGCGGCGCCGGTGCTTGGCGTCAGCGAGCCGGCGGAGGCGCTTGACGACCGGGTTGCTCGCGCTGCTGATCAGGTCGGACACGATGCGGTCAGGATAGGGGTAGCTTCCGGTCCCGAATGGCCGGTATCAGGCGTATGGTGGTGGAGTCGCCGCCCGGAGCATGGCGTCTGCTGATCTCCGGCAGCAGAGGCCGCGGCTCCACGGCGATCACGGACGCCCCATCCGAGAGGGTCACTCACAGCCCCCGCGGATGGGGCGTCACTCTTATGCCGTCAGCCGCCGATCGTGATCCTGGCACTAGCATGGGCGCGGCCACTGCCGGAACAGACTGGAACGTCCTCATGACGGGAGCGTGTCGTGCGGTTGAACCTGCGGCCGACAGAGGAGTCGTTCTACGACCTGTTCGCCCAGATGGCGTCGCATCTGGTGGAGGGCGCCGCTCTGCTGGCATCGCTGCTCGACGCGGATGGTGACCGGCCGGCGATCGCCCAGCGGATGCGCGACATCGAGCACCAGGCCGACGAGACGACGCACGAGATCGTCCGGCGGGTCAACAGCACCTTCGTCACGCCGTTCGACCGCGAGGACATCTATCGGCTGGCGGCCTCGCTCGACGACGTCATGGACTACATGGAGGAGGCCGTCGATCTCGTCCTGCTGTACGAGATCGGCGAGCTGCCGAGCGAGTTCGCGGCCCAGGTCGACGTCATCCAGCGGGCGACCGAGCTGACCGCCGACGCGATGCCGCGACTGCGGACGATGAAGGATCTCGAGGAGTACTGGATCGAGATCAACCGGCTCGAGAACCAGGGCGACCGGAGTCATCGACGCATGGTGGCCAGGCTCTTCAACGGTTCGTACGACGCCTTGCAGGTCCTCAAGCTCAAGGACATCGTCGATGCCCTCGAGCAGGCGACCGACGCCCTGGAGCACGTCGCCAACACGGTGGAGCAGATCGCGGTCAAGGAGTCTTGACCGGTGGAGCTCGCCCTGGTGATCGCGGTCATCGCGATCGCGTTGGTCTTCGACTACACCAACGGCTTCCACGACGCGGCGAACGCGATCGCGACGTCGGTTTCCACCCGCGCCCTGACACCTCGGGTCGCGCTGATCCTGGGCGCGGTCATGAACTTCGTCGGTGCGTTCCTCGGCACCGGCGTGGCCGAGACGGTCGGCAAGGGGGTGATCAACGCACCCAGCGGCACCCAGGGTCTTACCGTCGTGCTCGGCGCCTTGGTCGGCGCGATCCTGTGGAACCTCATCACCTGGTACTTCGG
>DATFRX010000252.1:0-5653 GCA_035262905.1 Nocardioidaceae bacterium | reverse complement strand
GCCACCACCCGGTCGCGGCCGATCATCAACACCCGCGACGAGCCGCACGCCGACGCCGAGCGGTTCCGCCGGCTGCATGTCATCGTGGGCGACTCCAACATGAGCGAGACGACCACGCTGCTCAAGGTCGCCACGACCGATCTGGTGCTGCGGCTGATCGAAGAGGGCGTCGTCATGCGGGACCTCACGCTGGAGAACCCGATCCGGGCAATCCGCGAGATCTCCCACGACATGACCGGCCGCCATCGCGTACGCCTCAGCAACGGCCGGGAGGCCAACGCGCTCGAGATCCAGACGGAGTACCTGTCCAAGGCACGCGACTTCGTCGACCGCCGGGAGTTGCACAGCCCGACCATCGACCGGGTGCTCGACCTGTGGGAGCGCGGCCTTAAGGCGGTCGAGTCTGGCGACCTCAGCATGGTCGAGCGCGAGATCGACTGGGTGATCAAGTACGCCCTGATGGATCGCTACCGGGCGGCCCACGATCTCACCTGGGGTCACCCGCGCATCGCGCAGATCGACCTCGCATACCACGACATCCACCGCGATCGCGGCCTCTACTTCATGCTCGAGCGGCGCGGCGCCGTCACCCGGGCCACGACTGACCTGGCGATCTTCGAGGCCAAGTCGCGGCCGCCGCAGACGACGCGGGCCCGGCTGCGTGGCGAGTTCATCCGGCGGGCTCAGGAGCGCCGGCGTGACTTCACCGTCGACTGGGTCCACCTCAAGCTCAACGACCAGGCGCAGCGCACGGTGCTGTGCAAGGACCCGTTCCGGTCCCACGACGAGCGCGTACACAAGCTGATCGACAGTATGTAATTGGACCTTGATCTACGCCGGGTAGGGTTGGCGCGGTCAACCCCGCTTCGAATGATTGGTCTTCTCCGTGCGCCGCAAGCTGTTCGCCGTCTTGGTCGTCCCTGCCCTGCTGATGCTGGGCGCCTGCGGGGGCGACGACAATTCGGCCGATTCGGGTCCGGCCCCGCAGTCCACCGGCATCTCCGGTGTCCTTGTCGGCGGCGACTTCGGTGAGAAGCCGACCTTCAACGTCGACGCTGGGCTGAGCCTCGACAAGACCGAGGTCGAGACCATCAGCGAGGGTGACGGCGCCGTCGTCAAGTCGGGCGACTCGGTGACGGTCAACTACATCGGCGTCATCGCCGGCAGCGACAAGCCGTTCGACAGCTCCTGGGAGCGAGGCAGCCCGGCGACGTTCCCCCTCACCAGCGGCGCCGGCGGTCTGCTGCCCGGCATCGTCAAGGCACTCGAGGGCCAGCACGAAGGCAGCCGGGTGGTCGCCGCGGTCCCGCCGGCCGACGGCTTCGGCAAGCAGGGCAACCCCGACGTCGGCATCCAGTCCGACTCCAACCTGGTGTTCGTCTTCGACATCCTGAAGCCGCCCGAGATCAAGTCGACCAGCCTGGACGACGTCACCGTCACCGGCAAGTTCGGCGACGAGCCGAAGGTCGATTTCGAGCCCGCCCTGTCGGTCAAGGAGACCGAGGTCAAGGTGCTGAGCAAGGGCGACGGCCCGACCGTGAAGGCGACCGACCAGGTCAAGGTCAACTACCAGGGCATCAACGGCCGCGACGGTTCGGAGTTCGACAGCTCGTGGACGAGGGGCCAGCCCGCGACGTTCGCGCTCAACCAGGTCGTGCCCGGGTTCACCAAGGCGATCGAGGGCCAGACCGTGGGCAGCCGCGTCCTGGTGGCGATCCCGCCGAAGGACGGTTACGGGTCGACCGGATCGCCGCAGGCCGGCATCCAGGGCACCGACACCCTGCTCTTCACGATCGACATCATCGACATCGTCCAGCCGCAGAAGAACAGCAAGGGCTAGGGCGCTAGCCGCGACTGACGAGCAGCGGTCCGGCGGCGGCCAGCGTCTCGCGATAGCGGGCGAGGGCACGCGCGCCGGCCGCGACTCGGTCCGGCTTCGGCTCGAAGCGGCTCGCCTCGACCGGCCACGGCGGTGCCTGGTCCGATCCGGCCAGCGTCCAGGCGGCCTGGCGAGCGGCGCCGAGCGCGACGTACTCCGCGGGCTCGGGTACGAGTACCTCCAGCCCGATCAGCTCGGCCGCGATCCGCTGGACCGACTGCGATCGGGCGGCGCCGCCGATGAGTACGACTCGCGCGGGCCGTACGCCGTGCTCCTGCAACGCCGCGACCGCGTCGGCGAGACCGCACAGCATGCCCTCGACGGCCGCCCGGGCCAGGTGCGCCGGGGTCGCGTTGCGCCGAGTGAGGCCGTGCAAAAGCCCGGTCGCGTCGGGCAATGGCGGCGTCCGCTCGCCGTCGAGGTACGGCAGCAGCACCAGGCCGTCGGTGTCGTCGACCGAGCCCGCCAGCACGTCGAGCTCGGCCAGGTCGACGCCGGTGAGTGACGCCGCCGCGGTCAGGACGCGAGCGGCGTTGAGCGTGCACACGAGCGGGAGGTACGCCCCGGTCGCGTCGGCGAAGCCGGCCACGATGCCGGACTCGTCGGCGGTCGGATGGGTGGCCACGGCGAAGACCGTACCGCTGGTGCCCAGGGATACGGCGAGATCACCCGGGCCGAGCCCCATGCCGAGCGCGGCGGCCATGTTGTCGCCGGTGCCGGGCGCCAGTACGGCGCCGTCAGCCGTCTGCCCGACCGGATCGCTCGGACCCGCGACCCTGGGGACGGCCACCTCGCGGCCGAAGGCACGCTTCAGCAGATCGGGTCGGTAGTCACCCGTAGCGGGGGACCAGTAGCCGGTGCCTGAGGCGTCGCCGCGATCGGTGACGAAGCCGTCCCCACCGACCCGCAGCCGATGGGTCAGCCAGTCGTGGGGAAGTACGACGCTGGCCGCGCGCTGGGCGACGTCGGGCTCGTGTTCGGCGACCCAGCGCAGCTTGGTCACCGTGAAGCTCGCCACCGGTACCGAGCCGACCGCCTCGGCCCAGGCGCCCGGACCGCCGAGCTCCTCGATCAGCTGCTCGGCCTGTCGAGCCGAGCGGTTGTCGTTCCAGAGCAGGGCGTCGCGTACCGGGACGCCGGCGTCGTCGACGAGCACCATGCCGTGCTGCTGTCCACCGACCGCGATCGCCTCGACCCCGTCCAGCAGCCCGTCGGACGCCTGCTCCCAGGCCGACCACCACACGGCAGGGTCGACCTCGGTGCGATCGGGGTGACCGGCGCGACCGGTCCGGACCATGACACCGGTCGCGGCATCGCAAACCACCACCTTGGTCGCCTGGGTAGAGCAGTCGACTCCCGCCACCAGGGTCATGCGGGCTCCCTTCGTCGTGGGCCAACCCTAGGGCGATTTGCGCGGTGTCGGCGTCGCCCGACCGACACTCTGCATGGCGCGTGAACACTCCGCACGGTCTCGATGCCGTGCGGAGTGCGTACACACCACGAGAACGTGGTGTCCGACCGGGACGTGTCAGGCCAGCAGCCGGGCAGCGTGGCGGCCCGCGGCGGCTGCGGCCAGGAAGCCGGCCGGATCCTCGTCGAGTCCGCGGCCCATCGTCGACAGGCGGACCGGCGACTCCCGCAGTGCGTCGAGCAGGCCGTCGGTCTCGACCTCGACCAGCCGGTGCTTCGGCGCCAGGGCAGCCGCCTGCTCGCGTACTCGCGCTCCGAAGTCGCCCGGCAGCAGGGGTACGGCGACGTCGGCCGCCGCCATCGCGACCCGGCCGTACGCCGTCAGGCTGTGATGCGAGACGCCGCGATGCCGCTCCCTCGGATCGGCCTCCGACACGCGCAGGCACGCGACCGGCCGCCCATCGAGGACGCTCGCGGCGTTGATCGCCTCCCCGGCGGCGACCCCGGAGAAGCCCCAACGGGTGCCGGTGCCGAGGTTGCCGGGTCCCTGGACGACAACCGCCAGGTCTGCGGAGAGCACCTGCCGGGCGGCGAGCAGCCCGGTATGCAGCGTGACCGCCTCGAGCGTGCCGCCGAACGCCTGCCCCACCGTGATCGACCCGGCCAGCCAACCGGCCTCGCTGAGACCTGCAACTGCCCGCGAGAAGGTCAGCGGCAGGGCGCCGCCGTCGGTCATCAGGTAGACCGCCCGGATGCCTGGTCGCTCCAGCCGGGCACCGGCGAGGATCGCGGGCAGCGCCGAGTGCAGATCGGCCACGACGACCGGCAGGCCCGTCAGGTCGTCGGCGTCCCGGAGCGCTTCGTGCGCGTCCGAGTCCTGCTCGTCGACGCCGAGGACCGTGGTCTGCAGTGGCGTGTAGCGGGCCTTGACGAGGTGGCCGGGTGCGGGTGGCGGATCGGCCGGCACGCGGTCGGGGACCGCCACGACCATCGCGTAGCCGCCGGTGCCGAGGCCCATCAGTAGCGCGGTGGCGTTGAGCAGGACCCGATCGCCGACCTCGGGCTCGCCGACGAGCGCGGTGTACGCCAGCGCCTTGACCGGCTCGGCGTCGTCGGCTCCCGTACCGCTGAGCCGGACCCGCAGCTCCATCGCACCGGGCCACCCCGTGCCACGCTCGGTCACGATGCCGTCACGCCATCGGATCATGCGCGAAGCCTACGGGCCGTCGTACCGCACAGCTGTTCGGACACAAGGTAACGTCGCTTGCGTGAGCGAGGCCGTCCCATGACCAGGCGCAAGAGCGAGCGCCTGATGAATCTGGTGATCGCCCTCCTGGTGAGCCGCCAATACCTCACCAAGGACCGGATCCGCCAGGTCGTCGAGGGCTACCACGATCAGACCGACGAGGCGTTCGAGCGGATGTTTGAGCGCGACAAGGAAGAGCTGCGCGAGATCGGCGTGCACATCGACGTCGGCAGCTACGAGCGGGCCTTCGACGACGAGCTGGGCTACCGGATCCAGCGCGACACGTTCGAGTTGCCCGAGATCCCGCTGGAGCCGGACGAGGCCGCCGTCGTCGGACTCGCCGCCCGGGTTTGGCAGCACGCGCGGCTCGCCGGTCAGACGTCGTCCGCACTGGTCAAGCTCAAGGCGGCCGGTGTGCCTGTGGAGCCCGACGCGTTGCCCGCGCTGGAGCCGCAACTGGCCGCCGGCGAGCCGAGCTTCGAGCCGCTCTGGGACGCCGTGATCAGCCGTACTCCGGTGGCCTTCGAGTACGCCCGCTCCAGCCAGCCGACCCGGCGGCGGCACCTCGAGCCCTGGGGGATCATGTCGTGGCACGGCCGGTGGTACGTCGTCGGCCACGATCGCGATCGCGGCGCCACCCGGATGTTCCGGCTGTCCCGCATCGTCGGCGACGTCGCGACCGAGGGATCGCCGGGGGAATACGACGTACCCGAGGATCTCGACCTGCGAGCCGAGGCCGAGTGGCTGGGCTCGATCTCCCCGGAGGCATCGGCGGTCCTCCGGGTGCGCCAAGACGCGGGCTGGGGACTGCGGCGGCGGGCGACGTCGACCACCGAGATCGACCCCGGCTGGGATCGGATCGAGGTCCCCTACGCCGGACGCTGGCAGACCGCCGAGGAGATCGCCAGCTACGCCAGTGATGTCGTCGTCGAGTCGCCGCCGGATCTTCGCGACGCGGTGATCGTCATTCTCCGCGGGGTTGCGGGGGAGGCGGCATGACCCAGAGCGCCCGCGACCAGGTGCCACGCATGCTGGCCCTCGTGCCCTACTTGCGCGCCCACGACGGCATCCCGGTCGACCAGGTCGCCAAGGACTTCGGCGTCACGCCGCAGCAGATC
>DATFRX010000251.1:0-3618 GCA_035262905.1 Nocardioidaceae bacterium | reverse complement strand
GACCAGGACAACCTCCGGACGATGATCGCCGAGAGCGGCGACGCGTTCGAGGGCGCCGGCGACGACCTGAGCCGGATCATCGACACGTCGAACGAGTTCATCGAGGCGGCCGACGCCAACTTCGACGTCACGGCCGCCCTGATTCGCGACTCGCGCACGGTGCTGCAGACCCAGATCGACTCGGCCGACCACATCGAGACCTTCGTCCACAACCTTCGGCTGCTGTCGGACACCCTCGTGACCAGCGACTCCGACCTGCGGCGGCTGATCGACGAGGGGAGTCTGACCGCCGACGTCGTACGCCGGTTCATCGCCGACAACTCCGACGCGATCGGTCGGCTGCTGAGCAACGTCATCACCAACAACCGCGTCGTCACGGCTCGGTTGGACGGCCTCGAGATGATCCTCGAGGTCTACCCGTACCCGGTGGAGGGAGGCTATGCCGTGGTCGACAAGGACCCGTACGACGGGCTCTACGACGCCCATTTCGGACTCGTGCTCACCCAGGACCCGCACAACTGCACCCGGGGCTACGGCGGCACGAAGCATCGCAATCCGCACGACCTGTCGGAGCAGCCGTTCAACACGGCGGCCCATTGCGCGCTGCCGCAGTCGCAGGGCAATGCCAGGGGCTCGCAGAACTCGCCCTACTACGATCGCGCGGCGCCGGTCGTCGGCAGCTACGACCGGGCGACCGGGACGGTCCGGCCCGCCGATGCCTCGATCCTGCGCCGCCAGACCGACAACGTGCCTGGTCGCGGCCTCACTGGGTCGGCCGCGTGGGCGTGGTTGTTCACCGGTGGAATGATGGCGCGATGACCCAGGACGGTCAGAAGGAGGCACCGATGTGGTTCATCGCCCTGGTGACGATGGCCAGTCTCGTGTTGGTGGCAAGCGTCGGAGCGGTGGTCTGGCTGGCCCAGCAGGACGCCGCCTCGGCGGACCCGGCGGACGACGCTGATCTGCGTGGCGACCTGATCGGCGTCGCGGAGCAGTACTTCGTCGAGGCCAACACCTACGACTTCACCAACGTCCCGGACTACAAGTCCCGCGTACACCCGCTCATGACCGAGCAGAACCGCAAGACGTTCGACGCCACGATGCAGCAGATCGCCGGCGGCTTCGCGGAGATCAAGGCCCGCGCCACCGGATCCGTCCGGCAGGCGGCCATCGAGACGCTGGACGGCGACTCGGCGACCGTGATGGTGACCGGAGACGCGCAGTTCGACTCGACCCGGATCAAGCGGACCTACTACCCGCGCTGGGAGATCGTCCTGGTCCACGTCGGCAGCGGCTGGCTGGTCGACAGCCATACCGAGCTCGGCGACAGCGGCGTCTTCTCGACCGTCGGCTCCGGTGCGGGAGCGGCCCACCAGTGAGGCGCCGATGAGCCCGGACAAGACCTCGACCCCGGTACGCCGGCGGCGGATCGCAGGGGAGCGGTCCCGCCCCGCCGAGCGGCCCATCGAGCGACCACCTGCGCCGAAGCCCGACCCGAAGGGCGGTGGCCCACGTCGACCGGGCCGGCCCAAAACCGCGAGCGGCTGGCGGCCGAGTCGGCGGACGTTGGCCTGGTTCGTCCCGCTGTGCGTACTCGCCTTCGTCGCGGCCGGCCTCGCCATCGGGCTCGGCGTACTCCATGCGCGCGGCGACGGCCTCGACGCCGAGGCTCGCCAGGGCGCGGTCGCGCCGGCCGGGCAGGCGGCCGAGGCGCTGCTGTCGTTCCGCTACGACACCCTCGACCAGGAGCTGAAGTCGGAGCAGGGTCTGATGACCGACTCCTACGCGGAGGAGTTCCTCAACGTCTTCCCCGACCAGGCTCGCGAGCTGACCGCCGAGCAGCAGGCCACCGTCAAGTCCACGGTGCTCGCGGCGGCGCCGGTGGAGTGCGGCGAGGAGTGCTCCGACGACAGCGTGGACGTGCTGCTCTACCTCAACAGTGAGTCATCGGTTCAGGGCCAGGCGCCCGAGGTCAGCCCGAACCGGGCCGTCGTCACCATGCGCCACGAGGGAGATCGGTGGCTGGTCGACGGCATCCAGCTGTTCTGATCGTCCGAACGACCGTTCGGCACACCCCAGGTGCCGGGGAGGTTAATTGCCGGGTTTTGCCCGATAGTGGCTGCCTGTCGTCCTTGACGCGATGGCCCCGAGGGGGTCATGCTCGGCATGCAGTGGTCAACCGCGACGATGTGCGTGCGAACACGCACTTGGCAGCAGTGCGCCGCTTAGGCTAGACTGCTTATTTGCGCTGCCTTCTCTCTGCTCCTGCCCTTGACAGGGTGCCGTTGGCATGCGCACACGAGTTGAGTCCGAGCTTTCGGAAGGACGCCTCTTGGCCGCCTCGCGCAACGCCACTGCCAACACCACCTCCCGCCGCATCTCATTCGCGAAAATCGCAGAACCTCTCGAGGTTCCTGAGCTGCTGGCACTGCAAACCGACAGTTTCGACTGGTTGATCGGAAGCGATACCTGGAAGACCAAGGCGGAGGCCGAGCGCGCCTCCGGCAAGGGCGCGGTATCCACCAAGTCCGGCCTTGAGGAGATCTTTGAGGAGATCTCGCCCATCGAGGACTTCTCCGGCACCATGTCCCTCTCCTTCGCCGAGCCTCGGTTCGAGCCGGCGAAGAACTCCGTCGACGAGTGCAAGGAGCGCGACGTCACGTACGCCGCGCCGCTGTTCGTCACCGCGGAGTTCATGAACAACGAGACCGGCGAGATCAAGAGCCAGACCGTGTTCATGGGCGACTTCCCGCTGATGACCGACAAGGGCACCTTCGTCATCAACGGCACCGAGCGGGTGGTCGTCTCGCAGCTCGTCCGGTCCCCGGGCGTCTACTTCGAGCGGACCCCCGACAAGACCAGCGACAAGGACATCTACACCGCGAAGATCATCCCGTCGCGCGGTGCCTGGCTCGAGTTCGAGGTCGACAAGCGTGACACCGTCGGCGTCCGGCTCGACCGCAAGCGCAAGCAGAACGTCACCGTCCTGCTCAAGGCGCTGGGCTGGACCGAGGCGCAGATCCTCGAGGAGTTCGGCGACTACGAGTCGATCCGGCTGACCCTGGAGAAGGACCACACGTCCGGCCAGGACGACGCGCTGCTCGACATCTACCGCAAGCTCCGTCCGGGCGAGCCGCCGACCCGTGAGGCTGCCCAGAACCTGCTGGACAACTACTACTTCAACTCCAAGCGCTACGACCTGGCCAAGGTCGGCCGCTACAAGATCAACAAGAAGCTCGGCGAGGACCTGCCGTTCGACCAGCAGACGCTGACCATCGACGACATCGTGGCCGCGATCCGCTACCTGGTCGCGCTGCACGACGGCCGCGCCGAGCTGCCGGGTGTCAACGGTGAGGCCGTGTTCGTCGAGGCCGACGACATCGACCACTTCGGCAACCGCCGGATGCGTACGGTCGGCGAGCTGATCCAGAACCAGCTCCGTACTGGCCTGGCCCGCATGGAGCGGGTGGTCCGGGAGCGGATGACGACGCAGGACGTCGAGGCGATCACGCCGCAGACCCTGATCAACATCCGGCCGGTCGTGGCGGCGCTGAAGGAGTTCTTCGGCACCTCGCAGCTCAGCCAGTTCATGGACCAGACCAACCCGATCGCGGGTCT
>DATFRX010000250.1:0-3651 GCA_035262905.1 Nocardioidaceae bacterium | reverse complement strand
AGCCCGAGCTCGCCGGAGACCTGGCCCTCGTTCATCTGGGCGCCCTCGGTGAGGCGGGGCTCCTGGGCGTGCTGGGCGACGACGCCGTCGAAGGCCTTCACATACTCCAGTGCGCGTCGCATGAGGACGGCGTCGGAGACGCACTTGCCGTCGTCGGAGAACATCCGTACTCGCGCCGCGGAGTCCGCCATCGCGCCGAGCTCGGCCAGCCGTTCGCCCAGCAGACCGACGGTCACGGCACCGACCGGATGCACGTCGCAGTGACCCGCTTCGCGACCGAGGTTCCAGACCTGCTCGACCACACCGGCGGTGTCGGCGACCGGGTCGGTGTTGGCCATCGCGTGGACAGCGGTGAAGCCTCCGAGCGCAGCCGCCGCCGTACCGGACGCGACCGTCTCGGCGTCCTCGCGACCCGGCTCGCGCAGGTGCGTGTGCAGGTCGACCAGGCCCGGCAGTGCGACCAGGCCGTCGGCCTCGACGACGGTGGCATCGGCGGCGTCGAGACCCGAGCCGATCGCGACGATGCGGCCGTCGCGCAACAGCAGGTCGACCGGTTCGCCGCCGAATAGTTGGGCGCCGCGGATGACGTACGCCGCCGACGAATCTTGAGCGGTTTGGGCTGTCATGGCTACCTCGATCCCTCAAGATCGGTGTCGGGCGTGGGCAACTGCGCCCCGGACAGCAGCAGATAAAGCACCGCCATCCGGATCGCGACCCCGTTGGTGACCTGTTCGACGATCAGCGATCGAGCCGCGTCGGCGACGTCGGCGGTGATCTCCATGCCGCGGTTCATCGGCCCCGGATGCAGCACGACCGCGTGCTCCGGCAGCAGCGCCATCCGGCGCGCGTCGAGTCCGTAGCGGCGGGCGTACTCCCTCGCGCTCGGGAAGTACGACGCGTTCATCCGCTCGTTCTGCACCCGGAGCATCATCACCGCGTCGCACTTGGCAAGCGCCTGGTCGAGGTCGTAGCGGACCTCGACCGGCCAGGACTCGACTCCGACCGGCAGCAGCGTCGGCGGCCCGACCAGGGTCACGTCGGCGCCGAGCGTCGACAGCAGCAGTGCGTTGGACCGCGCCACCCGGCTGTGCAGGACGTCGCCGACGATGACGATCCGGCGGCCCTTGAGGTCACCCAGATGCCGCCGCATCGTGAACGCGTCGAGCAGCGCCTGGGTCGGATGCTCGTGCGTGCCGTCGCCGGCGTTGACGACCGAGCCGTCGATCCAGCCGGCGTGGGCCAGCCGGTGCGGCGCACCCGAGTCGTGATGGCGCACGACGACGGCATCGGCGCCGATCGCCTGCAGGGTCAATGCGGTGTCCTTGAGGCTCTCCCCCTTCGACAGGCTCGAGCCCTTGGCGGTGAAGTTGATCGTGTCGGCCGACAGCCGCTTGGCAGCCACCTCGAACGAGATCCGAGTACGGGTGGAGTCCTCGAAGAAGAGGTTGACCACCGTACGCCCGCGCAACGTCGGCAGCTTCTTGATCGGCCGGTCGGCGACCGAGCGCATCTCCTCGGCGGTGTCCAGCACGAGGGCGGCGTCGTCGCGACTCAGGTCGGCTGCGCTCAACAGGTGTCGGTCCATCATTGCTCCGTCTCACGCGATCGGTCGGCGATCACGACCTCGTCGCGGCCGTCGACCTCCATCAGGGCGAGCCGGACGTGTTCGACGACCGAGGTAGGCAGGTTCTTGCCGACGAAGTCGGCCCGGATGGGCAGCTCGCGATGGCCGCGATCGACCAGCACCGCAAGCTGGATCGCGGTCGGCCGGCCCAAGTCGTTGAGGGCGTCGAGCGCGGCCCGGATCGTACGTCCGGAGAACAGCACATCGTCGACGAGCACGACGACCTTGCCCTCGATGCCCTCGGTCGGGATCTCGGTGTGTTCGAGAGCCCGCGCGGGTCGCAGCCGCAGATCGTCGCGGTATGGGGTGATGTCGAGCGAGCCGTAGGGAACGGCCTCGCCCTCGACCTCGCGGATCCGGGCCGCCAGTCGCTCGGCCAGCGGAACGCCACGAGTCGGGATGCCGAGCAGCACCAGATCACTGGCACCGCGGTTGCGTTCGAGGATTTCGTGAGAGATGCGGGTCAATGCCCGAGCGATGTCTCGCTCGTCGAGAACGACCCGACCGATGGCAGGGTGTACGGCAGCCACCTGGACCTCCTTCTCCGCCTCTCCGGACGGCTCTTAAAGGACGCCTGACGGCTGCAGGTTATCAGCCGGTCGACGCCGAACCGGACAGCACCCACCGTCCGAGCCGGGCCCGTTTTTGCGCGGTACTTGTGGGTGTGAGGCGGTCGGGACCAACGACGACTGCGCAAAATCGAAGCGGCACCAACCGCACATCCGGCTACAAACGACGCGTCGAACGGTGAGAGTGCAGGTCAGAGGGCAAAGCAGACACGCCGAAGCTTGACCCTCGGCCGCTCCGCGAACTATGGTCACGCTCTGTAGCGAAAAGGGGGCACATCGCGTTGACGCCCCGTCGATGGAGTCGGTGATGACGAAGCAGTACGGCAAGGAGCTAGGCGCTCGCCTTCGGGCCATTCGCCAGCAGCAGGGGTTGTCCCTGCATGGGGTGGAGCAGAAGTCCAAGGGTCGCTGGAAGGCCGTCGTGATCGGCTCGTACGAGCGAGGTGACCGGGCGGTCACCGTACAGAAGCTCGCCGAGCTCGCCAGCTTCTACGGCGTCCCCATCGAGGAACTGCTCCCCGGCACGCGCACCAGCGCAGCCGCGGCCGAGCCGCCGCCCCGATTGATCCTCGACCTCGAGAAGCTCGGCGCCCTCGACACCGAGGAGGCCGGTCCGCTGCTGCGCTATGCGGCGACGATCCAGGCCCAGCGCGGCGACTACAACGGCAAGGTGCTGTCGATCCGTCGTGAGGACCTGCGAACGCTCGCGGTCATCTACGAGGAGCAGCCCAGCGTCCTCGCCGCCCAGATGGTCGCCTGGGGCGTGCTCAACGCGGGCTCGTCCAACGACCCGGGCTGACCGACCGCAGCTTCTCGTTCCCGTCTGTCACGTACGGCAGACGGGCAGGTGACCACGCCCGCGCCGGCCACCCGCCCGTCTGGATCTTGGGAGCGGGCTACTGGATGAAGCCCTGCTCTCGCAGGAAGTTCTCCGCCACCTGGTCCGGCGGCTGGCCCTTGGCGACCTCGCCGTTGAGCTTGACCATGGTGGCGTTGTCGAGCACCTTGGCCAGCGGCGCCAGCACGTCGAGGACCTCGGGATGCTCCTCGTCGGTCTGCTTCATGACGACCGGCGTGCCGTTGTAGAGCGGGAAGAACGACTTGTCGTCCTCGAGCACCTTGAGGCCGAGGTTCTCGATCCGGCCGTCGGTCGTGAACACCTCACCGAAGTCGCAGCCGCCGTCGTCGATCTGCGCGTAGATCGCACCCGAGGCGTCACCGAGGTTCTTGAGGTTCGAGATGTCCATGTTGTACGTCGACTCGACGCCCGGCAGTCCGTCCGGCCGGTCGACGAACTCACTCGCGACGCAGACCGAGGCGTCGGGGTTGGAGTTGATGTAGTCGGCCATGTCCGACAGCGTCTCGAGGTTGTTCTCCTGGGCGAACTCCTGCGTGGTGCCGAACGCGTAGGTGTTGTTGAACGGAGCCGGCTCGCCCCACACCACGTTGTTCTCCTGC
>DATFRX010000249.1:0-5265 GCA_035262905.1 Nocardioidaceae bacterium | reverse complement strand
CAACATCGTCGATCTCGCGCTGTTCTACGGGCGCAACAACCTGCTGATCAACGGCGACGTCGGTTGGGTGCCCGGCACGGTCTTCGCTACCGTCGTCGACGGGCTGGACGCGATGGCCGCCGCCTGCAACGACCTTTGGATGCGCGGCGTCGACGGCGAATCCCTCACCTTCGCCCGCACCTAACCCCGCACGATCCGCCACTGCGACAGCGACGATCCGCCACTCCGACAGCGACGATCCGTCACTTCACCAGAAGCGTGGCAGCGGATCCACGCCAAGCAGCTTGCCGATGTTCATCTCGTACGCCGGATCGGTGCCCAGGACGTCGGCCTTGGTCGCCGGCTCGACTCGCCATCCATACACATCGGTCAGCAGGTCGCGTCGGCCCTCGTCATGGCTGCGATCCTCGTCGTGGGAGTGGTACTCCGCTCCGTCGTACTCCATCGCGAGCCTGATCTCGGGATATGCCAGGTCGATGCGGGCGATAACCCGTCCGCGATGATCGATCACTTCGTACTGCGGTCGCGGAAACGGAAACCCGGCGTCGACCAGCCGCAGTCGCAGCCAGCTCTCCCCGGGCGATTCGGCGCGCGGATCGATGAGCAGCACGAGCTCGCGCGCCTGCCGGATGCCCGGATAGCGCCTGAGCCGCCGGATGCGTCGAGCGAGTTCCTCGATCGTGACGAGCTCCGCCCTCACCATCGCGTCGGCAACCGATAGCGCGTACGGACGGCGGAGGCGACGCATGAGATCCACGGCTGTCCGATCGCATGTGGTCATGGGTACGCCGTCGACGATCTCGACATCGCCGTCGGGCAGGTAACCCTCGATGCAGCGGACTCCCGCATGGCGAGAGCGACTGGTGCCATGCGGAACCATGCACTGCGGCATGAGCAAGAAGCGGTCCTTCGGCTGAAAGCCATCGATCTTGCGAGCCCAGGCGGCCGAGCTATGGCAAATGACGCCCTGACGCGGTAGCACCAACGCGAGGCTCCGGCAGCGGAGCAACCTGGTGTCCTCGACCCGACTGTCGACGAGAACACTGCGGAATACCGGTCGTACGAGACGGAGCCGCCTCAGCTCGGCAAGCTCGTGTCGGGTGAGTCCGAGTGCGCCGGCGTGGAAGCTTCGGAACGGTAGACCGTCGTTGATGAGATGTGGCATCCGGGAAGCATGGTCGATCCGGGCATATCCCCGCGGCCGCTATCCACAGGTCACTGTCCAGGTGACCGATCATCGCCGTCGGAGTGGCGGATCGTCACTGTCGCAGCGGCGGATGGTGGCTGTCGCAGTGGCGGATGGTCGCTGTCGCAGTGGCGGATGGTCGCTGTCGGAGTGGCGGATCGTCCGGGGATTAGGAGAAGTCGGCGAGGGCTTTGCGGGCTTCGACGAGCCAGGCTTCGCGGGCCTCGATGGCCTGCTCCGCCTCGCGAGCTTTCTTGTCGTTGCCGGCCGTCTTCGCCTTGTCGAGCTGCGACCGCAGATCGGTCAGCGACGACTCGAGCTGCGCAACCGTGTCAGCGGCTCGGGCCCGCGCCTCGGGGTTGGTCCGCTGCCAGTGCACGTCCTCGGCCTCGCGGATTGCGGTCTCGATCGCACGCATCCGGCCCTCGAGCTCGCGAATGTCCGCCCGGGGGACCTTGCCGGCGGCATCCCAGCGCTCCGACAGGGGGCGGAAGGCCGACCGTGCTGCTGCGGCGTCCTCAACCGGGAGGAGCTTCTCCGCCTCGTCGAGGATCGCCCGCTTTGTCTCGGCGTTGGCGGCGAACTCCCGATCGAGCTCCGCGTTGGCCTCGTCGCGGGCGGTGAAGAAGGTGTCCTGGGCCGCTCGGAACGCCGTCCACAGCCGCTCCTCGTCGGCCCGAGGCGCCGGTCCCGCGGCCTTCCACTGCTGCATGAGATCGCGGTAGGCCCGCGACGTCGCACCCCAGTCGGTCGAGTTGGACAGCCGCTCCGCCTCGTCGAGCAGCTTCTGCTTGACGTGCTTGGCCGCCTGCCGCTTCTCGTTCAGCTCGGCGAACTGCTGCTTGCGCTTGCGGGTGAACGCCGTACGGGCGCTGGAGAACCGGTGCCACAGCGGGTCGTCGGTCGCCTTGTCGAGCCGCGGCAGCGTCTTCCACTCGTCGAGCAGCGCACGAAGCTTGTCGGCGCCGCCGCGCCAGTCGGTGCCGGCGGCGATCCGTTCGGCGTCCTCGACGATGCGTTCCTTCTCGGTCCGGGCCCGGGCGCTGCGCTCGGCCTTGGCGGCCTTGCGGCTCTCCCGCTGCTCGGTGATCACCGGAGCGAGCGCGTCGAGCTGGTCGAGCAGCCCATCCAGATCCCCGACCGCGGCCGCCGTCGCGACCGTCTCCCGTACGCCCTTCACGGTCGTCTCCGCCTGCTCAGGCGACAGCGACCCGCCGCGTACGCGCTTGTCCAGCAGCTCGACCTCGACCCGAAGGCCGTCGTATCGACGCGTGAACAGCGACATCGCCTCGTCGGGATCGGCGTCCGGCCATTGACCGACGGCTCGCTCGCCCTCGCGCGTCTTGACGAAAACCGTGCCTTCGTCGTCGACGCGGCCCCACGGGCTCTGTGCGTTCATGCCGTCACCCCCAGGTGAACGGTCGACACCACGCCGGAATCGACACCCGGCGACCAGGCCGAGGAATCGTCGAGGACCTTGTCCTTGAACAGCCAAGCGCCGCCGACGACCAGTGCCGCAAGCACGATGACCCCGATCACGATGTTGCGTCGCCGGCGCCGACGCTCCCGAGCCGCCCGACGCACCTGCTGCCGCTGGTGATGCTCCCGGGCCAGCATGCGCCGGCGCTCCTTCTTGGTGACCACGACCGGCAAGTCTAAGAGTACGACCACCCTTCGTGTCGCATCGCAATCGATTCGTAGCCTTCGGTCCGGCTCGCGTAGTCTCGGGTGCCGTGCTGATCGCCGC
The DNA here is from genome assembly GCA_035262905.1 of Nocardioidaceae bacterium. Taxonomy (GTDB): domain Bacteria; phylum Actinomycetota; class Actinomycetes; order Propionibacteriales; family Nocardioidaceae; genus DATFRX01. The sequence continues at coordinate 2,332 of DATFRX010000249.1, read as the reverse complement.
GTTCCCCGCCGGTCCGTGGGCCACCAACTGCTACGTCGTGGCCACCGGGCCCGGCGCCGAGTGCGTGGTCGTCGATCCGGGCATGGACGCCACCGACGGTGTGGCCGAGGTGGTACGCGAGCAGCGACTCAAGCCGGTCAGCATCCTCCTCACCCACGGACATATCGACCACGTCTGGTGCGTCGTCCCGGTCGCCGGGTCGTACGAGTCGCCGGCCTATCTGCACCCGGACGATCGGCACCTGCTCACGGACCCGATGGCCGGCATCTCTCCGGAGTCGGCCAGCATGCTGCTCGGCTCTGGCTACTCGTTCGCGGAGCCCGACGACGTACGCGAGCTGACCGACGCTGCGACGCTCACCCTGGCCGGCATCGAGTTCGTCGTCGACCACACGCCTGGGCATACCAAGGGGTCGGTGACATTCCGCAGCGGCTACGACGGACCCGAGGACGTGCCGGAAGTCATGTTCGCCGGGGATCTGCTGTTCGCCGGATCGATCGGACGCACCGACCTGCCGGGCGGCGACCACCCGACCATGCTGCGCAGCCTTCATGACAAGGTGCTGCCGCTGGACGACCGGATCGTCGTACTGCCCGGCCACGGACCCCAGACGACCATCGGACGCGAACGCGCGACGAACCCGTACTTGACTGAGTTGTCAGCCGCAGACGGCCCTGGGGGGCAGATCGCGGCTGACAACTCGAGAAAGTGACCATGCCCAAGACCACGCCACTGTCGGGATTCCCGGAGTTCCTGCCCAGTCAACGTGCGGCCGAGCTGGCCGTCATCGACACCCTGCGCGAGACCTTCGAGCTGCACGGCTTCGCCTCCATCGAGACCCGTTCGGTCGAGCCGCTCGAGGAGCTGATGCGCAAGGGCGAGACCTCGCACGAGGTGTACGTCCTGCGCCGGCTGCAGGCCGATGCCGACGAGGGCGACGCCGGAATCGGACTGCACTTCGATCTCACCGTGCCGCTGGCGCGCTACGTCGTCGAGCACCAGGGCCACCTGCACTTCCCCCTGCGTCGCTACCAGATCCAGCGGTGCTGGCGAGGTGAGCGACCGCAGGAGGGCCGCTACCGCGAGTTCACCCAGGCCGACATCGACATCATCGGACGCGACGAGCTGCACCTGGACGCCGACATCGAGGTCACCACCGTGATGGCCGAGGCGCTCAGCCGGCTGCCGCTGCCGCCGATCACGCTGCGGATCAATAACCGCAAGCTCATCGAGGGCTTCTACCTCGGCCTGGGCCTCGGCGACCCGACCGGCGTGATGCGCGGCATCGACAAGCTCGACAAGATCGGCGCCGACGGCGTACGCAAGGAGCTGGCCGGCCTGGGCCTGACCGATGAACAGCTGCAGGCCTGCCTCGACCTGGCGCAGATCCACCGGGACGACGCTTCGTTCGCCGATGACGTACGCAAGCTCGGCGTGACGCACCCGCTGCTCGACACCGGACTCGACGAGCTGAGCCAGGCCGTCGAGGCGGCGGCACCGGCCAACTCCGATCGGTTCCGGGTGGTCGCCGACCTCCGGATCGCCCGCGGGCTCGACTACTACACCGGCACGATCTTCGAGGGATTCACCGAGGAGCTGGGCGCGCTGTCGATCTGCGCCGGCGGCCGCTACGACTCGCTCGCCGACGACGGCCGGTCGACCTATCCCGGCGTCGGCATCTCGCTCGGCATCACCCGGCTGCTGGCGCCGCTGATCGCCCGCGGCCGAATCGACGCCGACCGCAGTGTGCCGTCGTGCGTCCTGGTGGCCCTGCCCGACGACGCGTCGAGGACCGCCAGCCGCGACGTCGCCGCCCGGCTGCGATCGCGCGGTATCCCGACCGAGGTGGCGCCGGCGGCCGCGAAGTACGGTCGGCAGATCCGGCACGCCGACCGGCGCGGCATCCCGTACGTCTGGTTCCCGCCCACACCCGGGTCGGATGACAGCCACCAGGTCAAGGACATCCGGTCCGGCGACCAGGTCGACGCCGATCCGGACACCTGGCAGCCGCCCGCGGCCGACCTCCGTCCTCGCATCGTCACGAAGGAGCGCGACACGTGATCCGTACCCACGACGCAGGCACCCTGCGCGCCGCCGACATCGACGCCACGGTCACGTTGACCGGCTGGGTCGCGCGGCGACGCGATCACGGGGGAGTGGCGTTCATCGACCTGCGGGACACCAGTGGCGTGGTCCAGGTCGTGATCCGCGACGAGGAGGCCGCCCGTCCGCTGCGGTCGGAGTTCTGCCTTCGCGTGGTCGGCCGGGTGCGCCGCCGGCCCGAGGGCAACGAGAACCCCGGTCTCCCGACCGGCGAGGTCGAGGTGGTGGC
>DATFRX010000248.1:0-6586 GCA_035262905.1 Nocardioidaceae bacterium | reverse complement strand
CCCGACACCGATCGGTCCCTCGAGTTCGGCGACGAGCTGCTGTTCGTGGCGGCCGAGGACCAGGAGGGGCCGCTCGCGTCGCTGCTGTCGCCGCACGCCCATCCGGCCGGCGACGGCTGAGTCGGCGCTAGGCCGCCTCTGGCTCCCGGCCCGCGAGCGGGGTGTGGTTGCGGCTGAGGAGCAGGGCCATCAGGGCCAGGGCGGCGACCTGGAGCGGCCAGCCCATCACGATCTTCGCGGTCGCGAGCCAGCCGAGCTGGTCGGCCGCGTAGAGCGGATACTGCACGAGCACCCGCAGGATGCACGGCGCCGCGAGCACCCAGGTCAGCCGGGTGCAGAGCCGAACGATCGGCTTGTCGGCGTGCCAGCCGGTCGGGTCGCCGGTCACGGCACCGAGCAGGAAGCCGATGATCGGCCAGCCGATCAGGATGCTGACCACCAGGACGACGGCGTAGCCGCTGTTGTAGATGATGCCGGGCAGGAACACGTCCTTCGCGTCGCCCGACTTCATCGCGAACAGGGCACCGATGCCGATGCCGACCAGGCTGTTGAACACGAACTGGACGGTCTGGCGCTGGGCGATCCGGATGATGACCATCAGGGCGGCGAGGCCGACGCTGATCGCCAGCGCCAGCTGCAGCTCACGGGTGGTCAGCCAGAGGATCGTGAACGCGACCGTCGGGACGGCGCCCTCGATCATCCCGCGGACGCCACCCAGTGCCTTGGCGAGCTGGGCCCGGACGAGCTGCTCGACGGTGGCGTACTCGGCGGCGATGCGCGTCTGGGCGGCCGAAGGGTTACTGGCGTCGGTCACGCGGTCCCACTCACTCTCACTGGGTCAGCTCGTATCGCGGGTTGTACAGGACCCGGACGTCGTCGATGCAGCTGAGTCGGCCGTGGACGGTCATCTGGCGACCCGGATCGACCCCGGCGATCCGGCGCCGGCCGAGCCAGACCAGGGTCACCGTACCAGAACCGTCGTAGAGCTCGGCCTCGAGCGCGGCGACTCCGCCCCTGGGCCGCAGCGTCACGGCCTTCAGGGTGCCGTGCATGGTCACGACGTCGCGGTCGTTGCCCTGCGCGATCGGCGCGCAGGCGTGCTTCGCGGCAGCGTCGAGCAGCTCCTCTGCCTCGAGCTCGTCGGTGCTGGCGGCGAACCGGTCCAAAGCCCGCCTCATGATGCCCATATCTCAACTGTAGACGGACTCCGTGACGGTTAGATCTCGTCGGTCTCGCCGGCGGAGTCGTCCTCCGCGTCGGCCTCCGGAGTCGCCCCGTGCGGCATCTGGAGCGGGATCGGGTCCCGGGGCGCCATCGCCACCCCACCGCGTACGACGACCACGTCCCGGACCGCCGACTCCAGCGGGTCGTCGGGATCTGGCTCGTCGGCGGCCCGGCCGAGGTAGGTGGCGCGCAACAGCCAGCGCGGACCCTCGATGCCGACGATCCGGCTGGCCTGGGTGGCGTTGCGACCCTCGGGCGTCTTGACCGGCACCTTCAGCCGCAGCTCGGTGCCGTAGGGGCCGTCCGACTCGGTCGCGGTGCCGCCCCGGTTGGACGCCTCGGCGGCGATCTCGCGCCGGATGTCGTCCCAGGCACCACCGGCCCGGGAGGCGGCGAAGGCCCGCAGCTCCACGGCGCCGTCGTTGCTCACCAGCATCGCGGCGCCGACCGCGCCGGTGATCTGGTCGGTCTGCAGCCGGAGCTCGAGGTCGGGCCGCCCGGTGATGACCAGGCCGCCCAGATCCACCGTGCTCGGGTCCTCGGGGTCGTACTCGCGCTCGTCGGCGTCCCACGGACCGGCCTGCTCGCGGTAGCTGAGCGGCTCCTCTTCGTCCTCGACGGCCGGCTCGTCCTCGACCTCGCCCGGCGGCCGGACGTGATTGCCCTTGCGACGGCGAAAGATCACGCGGTTGCCTCCTGCTGCGCTGGGTCGGCCGAGTCGAAACCTCCGGTCGAACCGTAACCTCCGGTGCCGCGCGCCGAGTCGGGAAGGGCGTCGACGACACGGAAGTCGGCCTGCTCGACGGCCTGGATCACCAGCTGAGCGACCCGGTCGCCGCGGGACAGCCGGATCGGCTCGGCCGGATCCAGGTTGATCAGGAGCACCTTGATCTCGCCGCGATAGCCAGCGTCGATCGTGCCGGGCGAGTTGACCAGCGACAGCCCGCATCGGGCGGCCAGGCCCGAGCGGGGTTGGACGAACGCGGCATAGCCGACCGGCAGCGCGATCGCGATCCCGGTCGGCACCAGGGCCCGCTCGCCCGGTGCCAGGGTCACGTCGACCGTGGTGCGCAGGTCGGCTCCGGCGTCACCGGCATGGGCGTAGTGCGGCAGTTCGACGCCGTCGTCGAGCCGCTGAATCAGTACGTCGAGCATCGCAGCGACCCTACCGCCGTCGCCGTCGGCCCGCGTGCCAGGCTGACGCCGTGAGCGACGCGTCGTACGAGGAGCGGCTGGTGGCTCCGCTCGCCTGGTGGCTGGCGGGTCTCGGCTTCGTCGTGATCGTGTGGTGGATCTTCCTGGTCGCCACGCCGCTCTGGCTGGCCTGGACCGCTGCGATCGTCGCCCTGGCGCTCGTCGCCGGTCTGCTCGGCCACTACAGCTCGGCACGGCTCGCGGTCGCCGGTGGTGAGTTGCGGGCCGGGCGGGCGCACATCCCGCTCGCGCTGTGCGGCGCCGTCCAGCCCCTGGACCGGGAGCAGACTCGCGACGCCGGCGGCGCCGGTGCCGACGCCCGCGCCTATCTGATGCTGCGTCCGTACATCCCGACGGCGGTACGAGTGCCGATCGACGATCCGCTCGATCCGGTGCCGTACTGGCTGCTCAGCACCCGGCACCCGGAGCGACTCGCGGCGGCGGTGCGCGCCGGTCGCCCGGTCGCCGAGTGAGAGACTGACGACATGGCAGAGGCAAAGGCGAAGGCGAAGTCCAAAAAGGACAAACAGCCCGGCAAACGCACCTGGAAGCTCTATGACAAGGCCGCGACGACGTTCGCGACCCTCGCCGCCGCCCGCGCCGTCGACATGGTCTGGCGAGCCGCTGTGGGGCGCAAGGCCCCGAAGAACCCCTCGAACCCCGAGGTGTCGTGGCGGGAGGCCGCCACCTGGGTCGCGCTGTCCGGGACTGCGATGCAGCTGGCCAAGATGTTCGCGACCCGGAAGGCGGCCGACTACTGGGTCCGCTCGACCGGGCACCTGCCACCTGGAATGAAGCCGTTGGAGACCACCGAGAATCCGCCGACAGAAGTAGCGCCGCCCACTGAGGTGGACGGCGCCAAGGGCAAGGGTTAGGCCGCGCAGTCCCTGCAGATCGGCATGCCCTTGCGCTCGCCGGCCAGCTGGCTGCGGTGGTGCACCAGGAAGCAGGACGAGCAGGTGAACTCGTCGGATTGCCGCGGGAGGACCTGGACGGCCAACTCCTCGTGGCTCAAATCGGCTCCGGGTAGCTCGAACGATTCGGCGGCCTCAGCCTCGTCCTCGTCGACCTTCCCGGAGTTCTTGTCGTGCCGCCGCGCCTTCAGCTCTTCGATGCTGTCCTCGGACTGGTCTTCCTCGGTCTTACGCGGGGCGTCATAGTCGGTTGCCATGGGATCTCCTACGCGAGGGGCCCGCCTCGCGGTGAATGTCTCGGTGCTCGATGCAGGTGGTGCGAGTGCTCGAAAAGGGTTCGCGGGCGGACAGTGTGCCCTATCCGACGCCGAAGATCACGCTCATTCCACGACGCGAGTCGCGATCTGGGTCACATCGAGGCTGCCTCCGCGCCTCATCTCGAGACTGCGCGGGTAGAACGCACCAGACGGCCCGGTAATTCCCGAACCGCGCAGTCGGTCTGACCTGCTAGAACCCACACTCCGCGACGAGGGTCCGGAAACGGTCGAACAGGGCCGGACCGGCCGCAATCACCAGCCGCTCGTCCGGCTCGTCGCCGTGCAGCCCGGTCACGACGGCACCGGCCTCCCGCGCCACGAGTACGCCGGCCGCCCGGTCCCACGCCTGCAGCCCCTCCTCGACGTACGCGTCGTAGCGCCCGGCCGCGACTGCACACAGGTCGAGTGCGGCCGAGCCGACCCGCCGGACGTCGCGCACATGCGGCAGCAAGGCCGCCACTGCCTCGGCCTGCCGGGCCCGCTGCTTCGGTTCGTAGCCGAACCCGGTCCCGACCAGCGCCTGGCTGAGATCGCCCGGGTCCGGCACCCGCATCTGGACGGCCGGGCCGCCCGCTGTGTCGCGCCGCCAGGCCCCCTCGCCGCGGATCGCGGTGTACTCGCGGCCGAGCGGCACGTCGACGACCACTCCGGCGCGCACGACACCGTCGACCTCGACACCGATCGACACCGCGTACGCCGGGACGCCGTAGACGAAGTTGACCGTGCCGTCGATCGGGTCGACGACCCAGTCGACGCCGGACGTGCCGGACTGCCGGCCGCCCTCCTCCCCCACGAAGCCGTCGTCTGGCCGGGCGGTGCCGATCCGGTCGCGGATCAGCCGCTCGGCGGCCGTGTCGACCTCGGTGACCGCGTCGGTCGGGCTGGACTTGGTCGCGGCGACGTCGACCCGGCCTTCGGGCCGGCGTACCCGGATCAACGCGGCCGCCTGGTGCGCGGTCTCGCGGGCGAGGTCGAGCAGTGCCTGGTCGCTCATGCGCCGCGCTCCTCGGTGAGCTCGGGAGTGTCGAGGCCGCACAACGCCGGCCGGTCCGGGTCCCTGGCATTGCGGCAGCAGCCGGCCGGACAGACGTCCCAGTGCGCCGACAGGGTGCCGACCACCGGCCGCGGATGCGTCTCGCCACGCTCGGTCGCCGCTCGCTCGAGCAGCAACTCGCGAACCATGGCGACGAACCGCGGGTGGACGCCGGGCGTGGCGGCCCGGACCATCGCGAGCCCGATCTCCTCGGCGATCTCGGCCGCCTCGGTGTCGAGGTCGAAGACCACCTCCATATGGTCCGACACGAAGCCGATCGGGATGACGACCACAGACTCGACGCCGTCGGCCCGCAGCCTCCGCAGCCGGTCGCCGATGTCCGGCTCCAGCCAGGGCATCGACGGCGGGCCGGAGCGCGAGCAGTAGGCCAGGTCGTGCTCCCGGGACACTCCTGACACGTCGGCCACGGTCGCTGCCACCGCAGCCGCGACGTCGCGGTGCTGCTGCTCGTAGGCGCCGCCGCCGGCGGATCCGTCGCGTCCGCTGGCGTCGTTCATGCTGTCCGGGATCGAGTGCGTGACGAAGACCAGTCGGGCGGTCTTGCGGTGCTGGTCGGACAGTCTCGCGAGCGCGTCGAGGGTGGCGTCGACGAAGGGCGTCACGAAGCCCGGGTGATTGAAGTAGTGCCGCAGCCGGTCCAGCCGCGGCGCGTCCGGACCCACATCGGTCACCGCGTCGAAGAGGTTCTCCCGGTACTGCCGGCAGCCGGAGTACGACGAGTACGCGCTGGTCACGAAGCAGGCGGCCCGGCGTACTCCGTCGACCGCCATCATCCGAACGGTGTCGGTGAGGTAGGGGTCCCAGTTGCGGTTGCCCCAGTAGACCGGCAGGTCGATCCCGTGCGCCCGGAGATCGGCCCGGATCGCGTCCCGAAGGGTCCGGCACTGCGCGTTGATCGGCGAGCGGCCGCCGAACGCCGCATAGTGCTCGGCGACCTCGTCCAGCCGCTCCGGCGGGATCCCGCGGCCGCGGGTCACGTTCTCGAGGAACGGGCGCACGTCCTCCGGCGCCTCTGGACCGCCGAACGACACCAGCAGCAGGGCGTCGTACGGCGACGTGTCGAGACCGGGCATACCGACATCCTGTCAGCCCCGGCAACTCGTACCCGCTGGTGGACCGGGCCATTCGCGGGTTCGGCCTGCGACACTTCCTGACGTGCTCCGTCGCTATCGAGTCATCCTGAGTCTGCCCGGGGCATGGCAGTTCAGCGCGGCCGGATTCGTCGCTCGGCTGCCGATCTCGATGTTCGGCCTCGGCATCGTGCTCGAGGTCGCCCTGAAGACCGGCTCGTACGGCCTGGCCGGCACCGTCTCGGCCGCCCAGGTGGTCGCCGGCGCGGCGGCGTCACCGTTCGGCGCTCGGCTGTCCGACCAATACGGTCAGGCCAAGGTGCTGCCGCTGATGGCGCTGGCCTTCTGTGCCGGCACCGCGCTCACCATCCTCGCGATCGAGTCCGACTCGCCGACGCCGTTCCCGCATGCCGCCGCCGCGATGGCCGGCGCCACGCTGCCCCAGATCGGCTCGAACGTCCGGGCCCGGTGGCGCTACGTCGTCGAGGACCGTCGCCAGCTCGACACCGCGTTCGCCCTCGAAGCGGTGGTCGACGAGATGATCTTCGTCGTCGGGCCGGTGCTGGTCACGTTCCTCGCCATCCAGGTGAGCCCGGTGGTGGCGCTGGCGACGGTGGCCGGCCTCTGCCTGGTCGGATCCCTGTGGCTGGCCAGCCAGCGCGCCACGCAGCCCGAGGTCACCGGCGACGAGCACGGCGAGCGGCTCCGCGAACCGCTCGGCTGGCGGCTGCTCGCCCCGCTGGTGATCGTGATGGTCGGCCTCGGCGGGCTGTTCGGCGGCACCGAGGTCGTGACGGTCGCCTACGCCAAGGT